>JACPYM010000001.1 GCA_016196035.1 Acidobacteriota bacterium
CCGGATTGAAGCGCTATCGAATTTTATCAGATCGTCTACGTATGCATGACCTTGATTTATACAACGTTACTTTAGGGGTCTGCGCGGGACTCTGGAATTTTAGGCTAAGTTGTTGAACGCAAACATCACAATAACTCTATTACAATGGAGCGAATAGATGAGTGAAAATGATTACCAGCGGATTGTCGAGCGGGTTACCCAAAGCGTCGCCCAGCCGATGATTGCTACAGATACGGGCGTGGAAGCCGCACAACAAATGGGGCAATTGGCAGCGCAAGAGGAGATCGCCTGGGCCATTGTTGGCGGATTAGCCATGTATTTATATGGCAGTTCACGCTTGACGAAAGATGTAGATATTATTGCTTCCAAAAACTTATCTCTGACACCGCTGCATCGGCTCAGTTTCGGGGGAAGTAATTATACGTTGCAAATCGGCAGATATAATGTCCCCATTGACTGGATTGTACGCAATGATGGCTACCAAAAATTTTATCGCGCGGCCTTAACGGACGCCGTTGTCTTGCCCAATGGTTTACGCTTGGTGACGCCGGAATGGTTGGTCATCTTGAAGTTTAATGCTGGTCGGCAAAAAGATTTGGATGATATTGTTTACTTATTAAAACAGGATAAGCTGGTTGATCGCCCAACGGTGAAGAGTAAGGTGATTGAAACAGTAGGAGAGGATGGCTGGTTCATCATGCTTTCGGGTTTTCGCCGTCTCTGTGATCTAGCGGATGGAAGAACGTCAGAACCAAGCAAGTATTACGATCAAGATTAACCACCAACTTACTCTTGTAAAAGGAGGCCGTGCCGAACATTCGTTGCACCGGAGTAATTCTTCAGGCAAAGCCTGCACAGGGGGGTATGAAACTGATGGACAGCGGCAGGCACGAGGGACAGAATGGCTGCCGACCGCAGCCGGTTGAAGAGGCCGTCGCCGCATTGGTGCTGAAGTAGTAAGCCCGCACCGGAGTTTGGTCCCGGCAGTCTGTGAGCAGGTCAGTGGTGACGACACGAGGAGCGCTCCTCGTTGCCGCTCCCGATTAAGAGAGTACGTTTAAGTCAGACTGCCGCGCCGGCTGAGGTCAGCCACCCGAATTCCCAAAGGAGACCAAGCCATGAAGAAGACGCCCGGCAACCCGTCGCTGCGTAACAAGAGTAACAAGAGTAACAAGAGTAACAAGAGTAACAAGAAATTCGTAGCGCCCGGCGGACGCGCGGTCAAGGCGCGGACGAGCGGCGAGTTGAATCGGCTCAACGAGCGCGCGGCAGGCGTGGACATCGGGGGCGAGCGGCATTAAGCACCTGGGCAAAAGTTATCGGGTAGAATAGCGAAGTTATGAAAACTCCGACTAAATTCGTAAAAGAACTTTCTGCCGAACAACGTGGTCAGTTACTCGATATTTACAAAACTGATCTGCGCTGGCGCCCGCGGCAACGCGCCCAGGCGATTCTCTTGAGCGCCCGCGGCTACACCCTCGACCAGTTCGCCGCCCTCTTTGAAGTTGACCGCGACCGCGTGAGCCAATGGCTCGATTGGTGGGGCGAGTACCAGTTCGACGGACTGGACGATGACTCGCGCAATGGCCGCCCGCCCAAGCTGGACGAAGCCGAACAGGCGCGCGCCATTGAGTTAGTGCGCGCGGAACCGCGTTCCACCAAGCACGGCTTGCAACGCATCGCCGCCGAAATCGGAAAAGTCATTAGCCAGGACACGTTGCGCTTCATTCGCAAAACTGGCGGCTATGTCTGGAAGCGTGCGCGCCGCAGTCTGCGCCTTTTCCGCGATGCAGACGAATTTCGCGCGGCCCAGGGGGAACTTGCGCAACTCCGGGTGGCGGCCTTACAGCCGGGCAGCGACTTCGACATGTGGTACTTCGACGAAGCCGGCTTCACCCTACAGCCGAGCGTGCCCTATGCCTGGCAGCGCGTCGGCGAGCGCCTTGAACTGGCCACGGCGCACGGGCCGCGCCAAAACATTCTGGGCTTTTTCAATCTGCGCCAATGCTTTCATTCATTTGCCTTCACCGGCACGATTGATACGCACACCTGCCTTCACCGGCACGATTGATACGCACACCGTGGTGCACTGCTTCGAACTCTTCATCCAGCGCCGCCGCAAACCCGCAGTAGTGGTAATTGACAACGCCCCAATTCACACCAGCGAAGAATTTGAAGCGGAACGCGAACGCTGGGAAGCTGACGGTTTGTACTTCAAGTTCTTGCCGTCTTACTCGCCGGAACTGAACCTGATCGAGTTACTCTGGCGCAAAATTAAGTACGAGTGGTTACCACTAAACGCCTACCAGAACTTCAAGACCCTAACCAATGAGTTATTTGAGGTACTCAAGGGAGTGGGCTCAAAATACCGGATTACTTTCTCGTAGGTGCTTGTGCGATCTGCTCCCGATGTGGAGAGAAGACCTTTGAATTTCACAGCTACGATGATCCGCTCCGCTTGCGGCATTTGCCGATTCTGGCGCAGCGCGTGTTCATTGAGTTGCGCCCGAAGCGTTACCGCTGTCCGACTTGCGACGATCATCCGACTACCAGGCAGCAGTGCGCTTGGTGCGAGCCGCGCGCGCCGCACACGAAAGCCTTTGATCAATCCCTGCTGCGGCAGTTGATCAATAGCACGGTCAGTGATGTGGCGCGCAAGCAGGAAGCCAGTTATGACGCGGTCCTGGGGGCGATCAAGCGAGGCGTGGCGCGCGCGGTCAACTGGCGCGAGTTCACGGCACTGAAAGTCATCGGGATGGATGAGATCGCGCTGCGCAAAGGGCACCGCGATTTCGTCGTGATCGTCACTTTGCGGCGTGGGAATGGCGACATTGCGTTGCTCGGCGTGCTTGCCAATCGGAAGAAAGAGACGGTGGTGACCTTCTTGCGTTCGATCCCGCTCAAATTGCGGGCGAGCAGTGAGCGGGTCTGCGCCGACAGGTATGAAGGCTACACGAATGCGGTCAAAGAAGAGATCACGCAAGCCCGTGTAGTGATTGACCGGTTTCATGTCGCCAAGGCGTACCGTGAGTGCGCCGACAAGTTGCGCAAAAGCCAGTTGCGCGAATTGAAGCAAGAACTCGATGAAGAAGAATACAAACTGCTCAAAGGCACGCTGTGGCCGTTTCGGTGCAACGCCGCTGATCTTGAGCCGGAGCAGGAGCAAGCCGTTGCGCTGCTGTTGGAATGCGCACCTGATCTACGCAAAGCCGATGACCTGCGCGAAGAGTTGAGTGCGATCTTTGACGCCGAGCAGAGTAAAGAGTCGGCCAAACGCGCCATCACCAACTGGATTGGTCGCGTTAAATAGAGTGGCTTGATATGCTTTGCTTCCTTTTTGACGACGCTTGATAACTGGCTCGATGAGATCACCAACTATTTTCTCGACCGCCAGACGAGCGGTTTTCAAGAGGGCTTCAACAACAAGCTTAAAGTCCCCAAACGGCGCTGTTAAGGGATCACGAACATTACGCATCTGTTTCAACGCATCTGGCTCGATCTCGAAGGCTTCAAGCTCTTCGGGGTTTGAGATCACAAGATGTTGTGGAGTTTCCGGCAATTCCTAAAGGCCGAAGCGCAAAGACGAAAGACGGTAAATAGCATGACCGGATGCTTGGCGGTTAGCTGCCGAAGGTAAGATATTACTAGCGTAACCATAAATCCCCCAGGAGAACGAGCCTCCGGCTAGCAATCGGGTAACTCAATTGCTGAAACATATTTCGTTGCCGCTGCTTGATGCTTTGGCCAGGCACAAATGTTACATCAAACTTGGGTGATAATATACTTGACACACAGTCTTTTTTTAGAACATGCTAGTCCGTATGGGACAGCTTTTTTCTGACATCGGCGCATTCGTATTGGCAGTCTTGAGTAGCTGGCAAGCATTAGCTACTGGTGGTGTAGTGACAGCCATCATTTCAGTCGTTGAGCGTCTTATGAAGAAAGAAATGACTAGACGTACTTATTTTTTGGTCTTTGTGGTCGCTTTCTTATTGGTAGCGTTTTTTCTAGCTTGGCGAGATGAGCGCCACCAGGTTAGCGAGGCTAGGCAGAATCTCTCCGACGTAAAAAATAATCTTGCAGTCGTAAAGCAGGACTTGCTGACAGTAAAACAAGACCTTTTAGTCGAGAAAAAGAAAAATGGCCCTGACCTTCAAGGTCAGTTTTTACGAGTCAGTAGAGGCCCCGCACCAGGGAATAAAACCGCCGCGATGATTACTCTGTGGCTGACTTTTACAAATAAGGGAGCGGACAGTATTGCTGACAGTTGGCTGTTAAAAATAGCCATTCCCAATAGGGCGGAGATTGAGGTTGCTCCTGTTTATTTTCCTAAGCCGATTGTTTTGAGCGGCAACTCACCGTCCCCGTATGTGTTGCGCCCCTCAGACACTTGTTTTGAGAAGTTCAAGGAAAAGCCCTTAGCTAATGGGGGTAGAATCTCTTGTCACCTAGAATTTCTTCTTAAAGGGTTGACTAGCGATCAGATGACGCCAGATACTAAATTAGACCTATCGTATTCAGATGTGACTGGTCTTAAGCAGATGATAACAAGAGATAACAGTCAGGACATTGCGGTTGGCCCTCAATACATACCCGGTCTGGATTTACCTATAAGCCCACGCTCAAAAAAACGTAAAAGGGTACGCTAAGCAGGAATGATCTTGTTTCTGAATGGGTCTTTCCCATGATGTTTTGGCTGCTGTTCATATTCAGTTTGCCTTTCCTCTATCTCAGACTTTGAAACACGAAGCAATTTTCTGGCGAGTTCGTCAAAACGCTCAAAGCTGTTCTCATCTTCGATAAGTTCAGGCAAGCGGTCAGGGTTGATCGGTTTCGGCGTGTTCATCTTGATTCCGTTGTGGGATTCTACCACGACGGCCCACGGGGGCGCTACCGCGTTCAATCAGTTGCTTGTAGATGATGCGCTTGTCGCCGATATTGCGGACGGTTTTAACGAAGCGGTCATTGTCTTTGCCACTGCGTTCATTAAAGCGGAACTCCTGTTCCGCAACGTAACGATGTAGATGCTCATCTTCGACGCTAACCCAAGTGCCTTTGACGCAACGTTTGAATAGCGTCCAGAAGTTTTCGCAACCATTCGTATGCGCATCTCCTACCACGTATTGCTTGGCAGAGTGATTAACAACGCTGTGAGCGTAGTCTTCATTCAAACCGTTGTAGCCTGTCCAATCATCGGTGCAGACTTGGCTACCGGGTTCAACGTTGGAATAGATTTGCTCTTGCAGGGTATCGGCTGAACGGTCAGGAATCACGGTTGCCAGCACTTGGCTTGCGCCTTCTGTCTCGTGACGTTCAAGGATGCCCATAACGATGGCTTTGCCAACGCCACCACGGCCTTGAATGATTTGCTCGCGGCGGTCGTGATGCATGTTCTTCGCCAAGCCGCCAACAAAGGTTTCGTCAGCTTCAACCTGCTCAGACATAACCGTAAATGAGCCAGTTTGAAAGGCGAGGCGAATACGATGTGCGAGGAACCATGCGCTCTTTTGCGTAATACCAAGTGCCCGATGAATTTCCCAAGAGCTAATACCGTTCTTGGCATTGATAATCAACCACATGGCGACAAGCCATTTGTCCAAACCTAAAGGTGAGTCTTCCATGATGCTGCTATGCTTGATGGAAAACTGTTTTTTGCAGCCCTTGCAACGCCAAATCCGGCGCGTAGTAATGAAGCTATGCTCTACGCCCTGACAAAATGGGCAAGTGACTCCACTAGGCCAACGCAGCGGAATCATGTATTGTAAGCAAGTGTCTTGGTCAGCAAAGAACTTGATGGCGTCTTGAATTGTTTTGGGTTGGTAAAGCTCTTTTTCCATAAGCGTACTTTAGCAAAAAGAGCCTTGTGTGTCAAGTATATTATCACCCCTGTTTGGGTGTGATAGCAGGGGAGTAAGCGAATAGATGAGCGGGGCGCGGCGTGCGTTCTGCGCCAGGCCCCGCTGGGCGATAAAATCAATCCTTCACAGGCCGGTTATAGATGCCGCTGCCTTCGGTGCCCACAAAGATCACGTTGTCTTTGATAGTAATGGCGCGAGTGCGCAAATTGGTCAGATTGATGATGATCTGTTTCCAGTTCGCGCCGTCGTCGGTGGTGACATAGACGCCGCCGCCATTGGTCGCCGCATAGAGGCGCGTGGCATCACTGCGCAAACCCACCACGTTTTGGTTATCCAGGCCGTTGACCATGCGCGTGAAGAGGTCGCCGTTGTTGGTCGAACGCCAGGCGCCATCGCCGTTGCGCCCGGTGAAAAGATTCGTTGCGCCGCGCAAGGCGAACGAGGTAATCGGGATGCCCGCTTCGAGGCCGCTGCCGACCTGCGCCCATGACGTACCGGTCAAATCGCTGCTGCGATACACGGTGCCGCTGCCTGTGCCTAGGAAGAGGTTGGCCGCCGTTTTGAACAAGGCCGTGGCTTCGACGGTGAAGCCGCTGACGCTGACGGACGTCCAGACCGGGCTGCTCAAGGGGCTGTTGTACAAGCCGGTGTCCCCCGTCGCGGCAAAGAGTTTGTTGCTGCTGATGAGCAAATCTTTGACGACGGTGTTGGTGAACCCGGCATCATTGAACGAAGTCCAGTTCGCGCCGTTGTCGGTTGAACGATAGACGCCGCGCCCATTCGTCCCGGCATACAGCGCCGTGCCATCGGTCGCAAAGGCGTTCGCGCCGAAGGGGAACAAATCGGTCAAGCCGGTGTTGGCCGCCGTCCAGCTTTGCCCGTTGTTGCTGCTGACATAAATGCCGCCGCCGTCCAGGCCCGCGAAGAGCAAGGTGTCTTTCACAAACAACGAGAGGATGAACGCGGCGTTTAGACCGCTGTTGGCTTGTGCCCAATTCGCGCCCGCGTCCGTCGTGCGGAAGACGCCGCTGCCTTCGGTACCCGCGAAGATGTTGCCATCCGTTTGGGCGAAGGTATTGACCGCGCGGTTGAAGATGCCCGTGTTCACGGTTGACCAACTGGCGCGCGCCACCGGCGATTTGACTACGTCGTAAAGCGTGCTCGCCACGGGTTGGATCATCAGCCGTTCGGCACGCGCATACAAATTCGTGCCGAGCGCTTCGACGGTGACGATGCGGGCGCTGGCATCCAGGCCGGTGTTGAAGGTCGTCCAGGCGGCGCTGTCCGTGGGCGTACTGAACACGCCCGCGTCAGTCCCGGCGAAAAGCGTCGTGCCGCTGGCGGTCAGCGAATTGATGAACGGCGGTTCGTTGTTGGGGAAGCCGGTGTTGAATGCGCTCCAGCCCGCCGTGCTCGCATCCGTCGCAAAGACGCCATCCACCAGCGTGGCGGCAAAAAGCTTCGTGCCCGCCAGTTGCAGGTCGCTGAAAACATTGGCAACCAGGTTGGTGTTAAAGGCCGCCCAGCCGGCTTCGTTCAAAGGCGTGCGTTGAATCGTCTGGTTGCTGAAATTGGTCGCGCCCGTCACCGCATATAAATACGTGTCGCTGGCCGCCAGGAAAAACACAAACGAATCGTTCAGCCCGGTGTTGAAGGGTGACCAGTTATCACCGTTATCCAGCGAACGGAACACGCCGTCGCCCTCGGTGCCCGCATACAACACGCCGTTGCGCGCAGCCAGTGTCAGAACTTTCAGATTGGTCAGGCCCTTGTTGACGGGCGTCCACGCGCCGCCGTTGTTCGTCGTGCGGAAGATACCGCCGCCTTGCGTCGCCGCAAAGAGGTTGGTGCTGTTGACGGTTGCCAGCGCAATGATCTTGCCGCCTTCGGGGCCGGTCAGTTGCGCCCATTCCTGCGAAGTTTGTGAGACGGTGATGGTGACGGTTTTGCTGTCCATCAACGCTGTTGGAACGCAATCATCGGTCACACTGAAGGTCACTGTGACCGGGCCGGTAGGCGTGCCCGCCGCCGGACGCCAGCGGAATTCACCCGCATTGCCTGTTTGAATGAAGGTCGCGCCGCTCGGCAAATTCGTCGCCGTCAAGGTCAACGCCGTGGTGTCAGGATCGCTGGCCGTGACGGTGAAGATGAGTTCATCGCCGATGGCTACGGTTTGCGCGCCGGGCACGGTCAGCACGGGCGGATCGCACACCGGCGTGACCGTGATCGTGGCCGTCGCCGCCGGGCTATCCAGGCTGCCGTCGTTCGCCTTAAACGTGAAGCTGTCCTGGCCGTTGAAGTTTTGATTCGGCGTATAGGTGGCCGTCGCACCATTGAGCGTCACCGTGCCGCTTTGCGGTGGCGTGACGATGCTATAACTCAAGGCCGCGTTCTCAGGATCGCTGCACGTCAGCGCAAATTGCTTCGCCACATCTTCGTCCGTCGTGGCCGACACATTTGTGCAACTGGGTGGACGATTGTTGACGGCACCGACAGTGATTGTGACCGTCTTGGTGTCGCTCATCTGCGGCGTGCCGTTGTCAGTCGCGGTGAAACTGACCGTGACCGTGGCAGCCGCGCTCGGCGTCCAGTTGAATACGCCGGTCGCCGCATTGAATGTCGCACTTTGTGGCACGTTCGCCGCCGACAGCGTGATGACATCGCCGGTGTCCACATCGCTGGCCGTGACGGTGAAATTCACCGTTTGACCGGCAGTGACATTTTGCGCGCCGGGCACGGTGATAACGGGTTTGTCGTTGACCGGATTCACGGTGATCGTGACCAGCGCATTGACGCTATCCACCTTGCCGTCATTGGTCTTGAAGGTGAACGAATCAGGCCCGTTGTAATTGAGCGCCGGAGTGTATGTCAGATTCGGCGCAGTGCCCGTCAACGTGCCGTGCATGGGTTGCGCGACGACGGCAAAGGTGAAGGTGTCGCCATCGGGATCGCTGCCGGTCAAGGTGATCGGCGTCGCGGTGTCTTCGGTGACGGTAACCGGGAAGCTGTTGGCAATCGGCGGACGATTGATGTCGTTGATGGTGAAGGTCGTCGTCTTCATCGCGCTGAGCGGCGGTGTGCCGTTGTCGGTCACCATGAAAGTCACTGAATAGCTGCCCGATTGGTTGAAGGCGGGCGTCCAACTGAACACACCCGTCCCCGGATCGAACGTCGCTCCAGGCGGCAAGCCGGTCGCTTTAAGCGTGAGCGTTTGCCCGGTGTCCACATCCGCGCTGGTGACGGTGAAGCTGATCGTTTCGCCCTCGGTCGCGGTGCGCGCATCCGGCGCGCTGATGGTGGGCGCATCGTTGATCGGGTTGACCGTGATGTTGACCGTCGCGGGCGTGCTGTCGAGCGCGCCGTTGTTGACCTTGAAGGTAAACACATCCGGCCCGTTGTAATTGGCCGCCGGGACATACATCACGGCGGGTGGCGTGCCCGTCAGCGTGCCGTGTTGCGGCTGGCTGACGATCATAAAGGTGATCGTCACATTGTCGGGATCGCTGCCGGTCAGCGTAATCGGTTTCGCCGTGTCCTCATCGGTCGTGACTTGCTGGCCGTTGGCGATGGGTGTGCGGCGCGCATCTTTGACCGTGATCGTCACCGCTTTGGTGTCGCTCAAGGGCGGCGTGCCGTTGTCGGTCGCCGTGAAGTTGAGCGTATAAGTACCCATCTGATCGAAGTTCGGCGTCCAACTGAACAAACCCGTTGACGCATTGAACGCCGCGCCCGTCGGCAGATTCGGCGCACTCAGCGTGGGCGTCGTGCCATCCACATCGCTGGCCGTGACGGTGAATTGCAATTGCGTGCCTTCATCCACCATCTGCGCGCCGGGCACGAGGATGATGGGCGGATCGTTGATGGGATTGATCGTCAGGCTGACCGTGGCGACGTTGCTGTCCACCTTACCGTCATTGGCCTTGAAGGTGAACGAGTCCGCGCCGTTGTAATTCGGATTCGGCAGATACAACAGATTCGGCGCGTTGCCGTTGAGCGTGCCATGCGCGGGCGGCGTGACAATCACAAACGTCAGCGGATCGTTGTCGGGATCACTGGCCGTCAGCACGATCTGTTTGCTCGCGTCTTCATCTGTCGTTATTTGTTGCGCGTTGGCGACCGGCGGATCGTTGACCGCGCCAATGGTGATGCTCACCGTGGCGGCGGCGCTGTCCACCTTGCCGTCATTGACCTTGAAGGTGAACGCATCCTCGCCCGTCGCATTCGCGTTCGGCGTGTAAGTCAGATTCGGCGCGGTACCCGACAGCGTGCCTTTCGCGGGCGGCGTGACGACCATAAACGTCAGCGTGTCGCCGTCCACATCAGTGCCCGTCAGCGTGATGGGCCTGGCGGTGTCTTCGACGGCTTGCACGGACTGCGGCGTCGCCACGGGCGCGTCGTTGACGGGTTTGACGGTGATGCTCACCGTCGCCGTATTGCTGTCGGCCTTGCCGTCATTGACCTTGAACGTGAACGCATCCGCCCCGTTGAAATTGGCGCGCGGCGTATAGGTCACGTTCGGCGCGGTGCCGCTCAAGCTGCCGTTGGCCGGTGGCGTGACGATCATGAACGTCAACGGATCGCCATCGGGATCGCTACCCGTCAACACGATGGGCAGCGCCGTGTCTTCGTCAGTCATGACCTGCTGGCCGTTGGCCGTCGGCGCGCGTTGCGTGTCGGTGACCGTGATCGTGACCGTCTTGGCATCGGTGAGTTGCGGCGTGCCATTGTCAGCCACCGTGAAGGTCACCGTGTAAGAACCGGCTTGCGTGAAGTTGGGCGTCCAACTGAAGACCCCCGTCGCTGGCGCGAAGCTCGCGCCCGACGGCACATTGGCCGCCGAAAGCGTCAAGGTCTGGCCCGTGTCAACATCGCTGCCCAGGACGCTGAACGTCAGCAGTTGGTTTTCGGCCACGGTTTGCGCGCCCGGCACCGTGATCGTGGGTTTATCGTTGACCGGATTGATCGTGATGCTAACCGTCGCCACGGCACTTTCGGTGCTGCCGTCGCTGACCTTGAAAGTGAACGCATCCGCGCCGTTCACATTGGCCTGTGGCGTGTAAGTCAGGTTCGGCGCGGTGCCCGTCAGCGCACCTTTGGTGGGCGGCGTGACGATGGTGAAGGTCAGCGCATCGCCATCGGGATCGCTGCCGGTCAGCGCGAATTGCTTGGCCGTGTCCTCATCAGTCACGACCGTTTGCGCATTGGCGGTCGGCCCGCGATTCACATTCACGACGCGAATGAGCACCGCTTTGGCATCCGCGAGCGGCGGCGTGCCGTTGTCGGTCACCGTGAAGTTGACCGTGTAATCGCCCGCCTGGGCAAAAGTCGGCGTCCAGGTGAAGGTCGCGGTGGCCGGATTGAAATTCGCGCCCTGCGGCACATTGGCGGCGGAGAACGTCAGCGTCTGCCCCGCATCCACATCGGTCGCTGTGACGGTGAAACTCAAGGCCACGCCTTCGTTGACCGCCTGTGTCGGCGGCACGTTGAGCACAGGTCTGTCATTGATCGAATTGATCGTCAGGCTGACGGTCGCCGTGTTGCTGTCCACACTGCCGTCATTGGCCTTGAAGCTGAAGCTGTCAGCGCCGTTGTAATTGAGCGCGGGCGTATAGGTCAGATTCGGCGCAGTGCCGCTCAGCGCACCGTGTTGCGGCGCATTGACGATGGTGTAAGTCAGCGCATCGCCGTCAAGATCATTCACCACCAGCACGATGGCTTTGGGCGTGTCTTCATCCAGCGTGACGTTTTGCGACGCGGCGACTGGGGCGGGATTGACGACCGTGATCGCGACGCTCTTTGAATTGCCGAGCGCGGGCGTGCCGTTGTCGGTCGCGGTGAAATTGACGGTGTAACTGCCCGCCTGTTTGTTGGTGGGCGTCCACATAAACATGCCATCGGGCGTGAGCGCCGCGCCGTTGGGCAGATTGCTCGAACTGAACGTCAACGTCTGGCCGGTGTCCACATCGGTGGCCGATAGATTGAAGCTGAGCTTTACGGCTTCGTTGACGGTTTGCGGGCCAGGCACATTCAAGACCGGCGCATCGTTGACCGGCGCGATGTTGATCGTGACGATCACCAGCGGACTATCGAGGCTGCCGTCGTTCGCCTTGTATGTGAACGAGTCGGTGCCGTTCACATCCTGGTTGGGCGTGTAAGTCAGATTGGGCGCATTGCCGCTCAGCTTGCCGCGTTGCGGTTGCGTCACCACCATCGTCGTGATGGCGTCGCCATCGGGATCGCTGCCGCTCAACACAATCGGCACCGGCGTGTCTTCGTTGGTCGTGACGGTCTTGGCGTCGGCGCGCGGCGCGCGGTTGGTGTTGGTCACGATGATCTGCACCGACTTCGCATCGGTCAGCGCGGGCGTGCCGTCATCGGTGGCGACAAAGTTGACCGTATAGGTGCCCGCTTGATCGAAGTTGGGCGTCCAGGTGAAGACGCGCGACGATTCGATAAAGCTCGCGCCGCTGGGGCGGCTGGGCGCGGTGATCTTGATGACCGGGCTGTCGGGATCGGTCGCCGACACGGTGAAGGTCAGCGTTTGCCCTTCGGCCACGGTTTGGGCCGGGGGCACGCTCAGCACCGGCGGATCGTTGACGCCGTTGATCGTGATGTTGACGGTGACCGGCGGGCTGTCGAACGAACCGTTATTGACCTTGAAGGTGAAGCTGTCGCTGCCGTTGAAATCAAGGCGCGGCGTGTAAGTCAGCGCGGGCGGCGTGCCCAGCAACAGGCCATTGCGCGGCTGCGTCACGATCATAAACCGCAAGGTGCCGCCATCGGGATCAACGCCCGCCAGCGTGAACTGAACAGGCTTGTCTTCATCGGTCACTAGGGTTTGCGCCGTCGCGCGCGGCGGATCGGCCACCGGGCGCACGGTGATGCTGACGGGCGCGGGCGCGCTGTCCAGCTTGCCGTCATTGACCTTGAAGGTGAACGCATCCGCGCCGTTGTAATTGATGGCGGGCGTATAGGTCAGATTGGGCGCAGTGCCGCTGAGCAGGCCGTGCGCGGGCGGCGTGACAACCATAAACGTCAGCGCGTCGCCATCCACATCGCTGCCCGTCAACGTGATCGCCTTGGCCGTGTCTTCATCGGTCGTGACCTGTTGCGCGGTGGCGACCGGCGCATCGTTGACCGGCTTGACGATGATGCTGATCGTCGCCGGAGGGCTGTCGAGCTTGCCGTCATTCACTTTGAACGTGAAGGAATCCGGCCCGTTGTAATCCTTGTTCGGCGTGTACGTCAGATTCGGCGCAGTGCCCGTCAACACGCCTTTGGCCGGTTGCGTAACGACTGCGTAAGTCAGCGTGTTGCCATCGGGATCGCTGCCCGCTAGCACAATCGCCAGCGCCTTGTCTTCGTCGGTCATCACTTCGGCGGCGCGGGCCACGGGCGCGCGATTCACATCGGTGACAGTGATCGTGACACTCTTGGTGTCGCTGCCCACCGGCGCACCGTTGTCCATCACCGTGAAGCTCACCGTATAGGTGCCGGCCTGATCGAAGTTCGGCGTCCAAGCGAAGGTGCGCGTGGCATCGTTAAAGCTCGCGCCGCTGGGCACGCTGGCCGCAGTGAATTTCAACGTCTGCCCTGTATCCACATCGGTGGCGGAAATGGTGAAGGTCAGCGTCTCGCCCTCCTTAACCGTTTGCGGCCCGGGCACCGTCAACACAGGCGGATCGTTGACCGGCTTGACCGTGATGCTGATGGTCGCAGGCGCGCTGTCGAGCTTGCCGTCATTGACCTTGAAGGTGAACGCATCCGCGCCGTTGTAATCCTTGGCTGGCGTATAGGTCAGATTCGGCGCGCTGCCGCTCAAGCTGCCGTGCATTGGCGGCGCGACGATCATAAAACTCAGCGTATCGCCGTCGGGATCGCTGCCCGCCAGCACTATCGGCAGCGCCTTGTCTTCATCGGTCATCACTTCGGCGGCGCGGGCGGTGGGCGCGCGGTTTACATCCGTTACCGTAATCGTGACGTTCTTGCTATCACTGCGCGACGGCGTGCCGTTGTCCATCACGGCAAAGGTCGCGGTGAAGCTGCCCGCCTGTTCAAACGTCGGCGTCCAGGTGAAGGTGCGCGTGGTTTCGTTAAAGCTCGCGCCGCTGGGCAACGCGGGCGCGGTGAATTTCAGCGTCTGCCCTTCATCCACATCGGTGGCCGACACGGTGAAGCTCAGCAGTTCGCCTTCCTTGACCGTTTGCGCGCCCGGCACCGTCAGCACGGGCGCATCGTTGACGGGGTTGACGGTGATCGTGACGGTCGCGGTGTTGCTGTCGAATTCGCCGTCGCGCACTTTGAACGTGAACGAATCCGCGCCGTTGAAATCTTTGTTCGGCGTATAGGTCACATTCGGCGCGCTGCCGCTCAAGCTGCCTTTGGCGGGCGCGCTGAGGATCATCCACGTCAACGGGCTGTTGTCGGGATCGCTGGCGGTCAGCGTGATAGCTTTCGGGGTGTCTTCGTCGGTCGTGACGCGCTGGTCGTTGGCGACGGGCGGACGGTTCGGAATCACGACCGTCAGTTGCAAGGTTTGCGTCGTCGTCGCGCCCTGATTGTCGGTCGCGGTCAGCGTCAAGGTGCGGTCGCCGGCATCGGCAATGACCGGCGTCAGGCGCAGCGTGAACAAGTGCGGCAGCGTCGCGTTGCGAATGATCGTGGCGAAGCTTGCGCCCGTGACGGTCACGTTGACCGGCTGATCGCTGTCGGCATCGCTGGCAAAGAACGGCAGATCGTTGGTCTGTCCGGCATTGGCGGTGAAAGCGTTGGGCGCAAACAACACCGGCGGCTGATTGGCCGTCAGGCTGCCGAAAATGAGTTCAGGCGAAACGTTGGTGATGCCGTCTTTGACGACCGGAATGCCCGCGCGCGTCAACCGTTCGACGCGCCCATTGGGCCGCAGCAAACTCGCCTCGACCGTCAGTTGATCTGTGCCCGGCAACACCGGCACATTGCGCAAAATAAAACCGCCGTTGCCATCGGTGAGTTGCTCCTGCCCGCGCGCGCGAATCATGGCGCGCCGCACCGGCGTGCGGTCGGCATCCAACGCGCGCCCGATCACCGTCGTCGTCTGGCGGGCGCTGGCGACGAAGTAAATCGCCGCTTCGGTGATGGCGTTTGAGCTGGTCTCGATGCGTTGCCCATCGCCCGAAACGGTGGCCGTGCCCACTTCCAAAAACTGCCCCAACGTCGCGCTGTGTTCGTTTTGGTCAAGCTTGAACAGCTTCACTTGCGCGTTTGCGGCATAGCCATCGGGGTTAGGAAAGGTCAGCTTCCCGCCCGGATTGAAGCGTGTGCCCAGTGGCGAAAGCTGAATCACGGCGGAGCTGAAAATGCCTTCGGGAAAACTCACCGGCAAGCGGCTGCTTTCGTATTGCGAGAGCGTGATACGTCCGCGTGTCGCGCCGTCGGGAAACAGCACCGCCGCATTGTTCGGCAATTCAAAAATTACATTGCCGGTTTGAATGCGTGTCGGGTTCTGTTGCGCCAGCGCTTCGTTTTCGATTTGCTCAAACGGCGCAAAGACAGGCGTGCTGAGCGTGGTGGTCTCTTCGCTCGCCAGCAAACCATTGCCGCCGCCGACCTGGGCCGACGCGCCGTTGAGCGGTTGCAAAAAGACGGTTTGAATGTAGGGATTGTCGCGGCTGTTGATGATCGTAACGGGCAGCGTCAGCGTTTCGAGCATCGGTTGCGTGCCCAGACTGGAGCCGATGACCTTGATAAACGCGCCGCCCAACGGCGCATCGGCGACCACAAAGATGCCATTCGGCCCGCTCTTGGTGGTCACGCGCTGTCCATTCGCCAGTGAAGTCACTTGCACCGTCACATCGGCCAGCGGCTGGCGATTGGTCGTTTCGACCACACCGCTCACCGAGGTGCGCAATGGCAGAGGATTGTTGCTGCGCGTTTCGCCCAACGGCGTGCGCACCGTGACGGGCGCACTCTCCGCGCCGAAGGGCACGATGACGGCCAGTTGCGAAGGCGTCGCCGTGATGACTTGCGCTTCGAGATCGCCAATGCGCACCAGGTTCTGACCCGGCGTTGTCGCAAAACCGCTGCCCGCAATCGTCACCACCTGCCCCGCCAACGCCGAACCCGCGCCAAAGCCTGTCAATTGCGGCGGCACAACTCCACCAGCACCCGCGATGTCGAGTTCGACCACATTGGAGGCCGGTGCGCCCGGCGCGCTCAGCGACAACGACACTTTGCCGCGTCCCAGCAGCGTGCGTGGAATTAAAACGTTGACTTGATCGAGGCCCGCCAGATCGCTCGAACGTCCGGCGAATTGCGGTGTCGCTGCGCTGCCCGCAAAGACCGCGCGCACATTTTCATTCAAATTGCCGTCGTTGTTGGGATCAGCCACGCGGCGCAGGCCCGTGGCAAAGAGCAGCACAAAGACTTGATCACTTTCCGGCCCCAAATCAATCGGCTTGGCAATCAGCTTACCCGCGCGCGCGTCAAATTGTGCGAGGGTTTCAAAACTTTGCGCGCCGCCTTGTTTGACCCGCAACAACACCGCCGCCGGTACGCCGCGCCCGTCGGCATTGGCCGTAAAAATGGCCGGGCTGACCGTGTTGACCAGCACCGTCCCCGTCGAAGTCACACCATTGCCCGCCACGACGCGCACATTCGCCGTGCCCGCGCTGACATTCGCCGGGACGAGCAGGTTGATCTGGTTCGGCGAAACAAAAAACAGCCCCGCGCGCTGCCCATTCACTTCGACAAAGGTGCCGCCTAAGGTCGTCGGCAATTGCACGCCCGGCGCATTCGGGTCGGTATCGCCGCCCACGGCTGTCGTCGTCGCCAATTGCGCGCCAAAGGCCGTCGCAATCGAATCGGGCGTGACCGCCGGTTCATAGCTGGCCGCCGAAACGGTGAAGACGGAGGTGGCTTGCGCGGCAGCCGCAGACCAAAGGGCAGGTAAAAACCGGATTGCCAGACCACACAACAAGACCAACAGGGCCAACGTGCCAAAGCGAAGACGTGCGTTCATAGTGCCTGCGTTCATAGTGATAGACCGAGTCCGAAGTTCGGGTGTTCAGGCATGGGGGACGCCACGCCAGAGAGATGTTGTTGATTGTCAAACGTACAAGACTGATTGTTTGTAAGCCGGCCAAACGGCCAAGAGGGGACGGCGCGCGCTCCCACAATTCCGCTCGCCAGGAACTGTTTCGTCAACCGCGCCTCAATCTGAATCAAGCTAATCAGGGATAGTGGGGGACATACCCAAAACGCTGGCAATCTAAGCTGGCTGAAGGGGTTGAGTCAATGGGAAAGTGGCTTGTGAGCAGGCCTGAGACACCTGCTGCAAGGTGGAAAATATGGCTGTTCGGCCCGTTTTGCGCGGCACGATTTCCGGGGGCGCAGGCGGATTGCCTGCGTCCCCGGAACCGCTCCCTATGGTCGCTTTGCTTGCCCAGCCGCCGCGCGACTGGCTTTCGCGGATGACTGCGCCGGTGAACTGAATTGCGCCGCCACCAAGGCCGCCCGCTCCAACAGCAGCTTGCCCAATGTTTGCGGACGCTGCGCCACCATCCATTGCATCAGCGCCGACAGAAACAGTTCCTTCAGGTACGCATAAGAGAACCCTTCCGTCGCGTTGACCAGCGCGGCGCACTCAGCCTCCGCCAACTGCATTTCTGCTTGCAGCGTCCGGTTCCAGGCTTGGCAATAGGCCAACCGCTCCGGCGGAGCAGGCGGCGTGAACTGGTATTTGCGGTCAAAGCGGCTCGGACGATCCAGAATCGCCGCGTCCAGCTTTTCCGGGTGATTGGTCGAAGCGAGCACCAGAATGCCGTGATTGCTGGCGAAACCGTCCATTTCATTGAGCAGGAACGCACGATTTTCCTTCGTCACGAGCGTATCCAAATCTTCCAACACCACCAGACACGGCGCGCTCCGCCGCGCCCGGGCAAAGACATCGCGCATACCGTTCTGTTCCGGCTCATCGCTCGACTTGAAGCTTTTGACGTACAGGCACGGCAGCTTCAAGTCGTTGGCCAACGCCTTGATCAAATGCGTCTTGCCATTGCCGGGTGGGCCAATCAGCAAAACGCCGCGCTTCCACGGAATGCCGTGACGCTCGTACAGTTCACGCGAAGCGAAGAAACGATGAAACTCCTCCCGCAATTCCTGCTTCATCTGCGCGGGCAGGATCAGATTCTCGAACGTCGCCCCTTTGATCGAAGCGAACAGTTCATCATCCTTGCGCCAATCGCCATTCTCGTAGACCAGGATTTCGCCATGCACGTCGTCGCAATAGTCGCAGACGGCGCGCAGGAAGCGTTCGCCCACCTCCTGCGTTTCCGCAATGATCCAGCGCCGTTCGGTTGAGTAACCGCCCTCACACCATTCCAGATACAGCACATCCAGAAAATGCTCTTTGCCGCTTTCGGCATCCGGCCACAGGATGCTCAGCCAGCCGCGTTGGATTTCGCGCTCGAACTTGTTCTCGCGCTTCGACCAGGTGGTTTCGATCTGGCAGTGCACTGGTTCCTGCGGCCAGATCGTGCATTGCCCGGCGGCGGCGAATTCGTGCAGGTTGAAGACGTAAGATTCGTTTTCGATGATGGCCGCGTCCGGGTACCACTCGGCCAGCTTCTGGCTGACGAAGTAAGAGACGTAATCCCCCGGTTGCAGCAAGGCTTCGTTGATAAATTCTTTCAGGTCTTTCTTCATAGCAACCCCAGCCGACCGCACAGGGTCAGCGAATGCTTCAGCCCGTTCAGGCTGAACACGGCCAAGCTTGCGCACGCGACACTGCGGCAAACAGCGGCTTAGCCAACCATTGATAATGTTTGATAACGTTGAAATGAACGCAGGCAATTCCGCCCGGCAACGGCGGTGCGGCAGGGGGAATTACGAGAAGAGAGTTGTGTAAGTAACCAACATGGCATTGTCTCCTTGCAAAAACGAAGGCGGAAGATACGCAGGTTGCGTGGGCAAGTCAACGAAAATTTCGACGCTATTTCTCTTCGGCAGGCACCAAGTAACGGTCGCGCCCCAACACAACATAGTCGGGATGCGCGCGCACTTTGATTTGCACCTTGCGCCAACGCCCATCCCGCGCCGTGTTCGTCGGGTAATAGCCGAGAATGTAGCGTTTGTTGATGCTGTTCAGAATACGAGCATAGATAACATCGGCCTGGTCGGGCGTTTCCAGATATTCCAGCCAGCCGCCCGTCTGTTCGGCGAGCCAACTCATCGCGAGTTGTTGTTGCAAGTGGCCTGTCAGGGCGTGCTGCTTTTGCTCCGCAGTTAGCCCTGGCCTTGCAGTCAGCCGCCCAAGACTTTTGGCCCGAATGCGTGCGGCGTCGGTTCGATTTACTTCTTCCGCCATAATCACAGCGCGGTTAAGTTGTTCTTCCGGTGGCAGTCCGATTAACCGCAAGCCAGGATAGATTGAATAGATAGTTGTATGTGTGAGGTCAGCGTATTTTTGCAGGTCTTCCAGGCTAAATTCGACTAAAAGGGGCTTCCATCCATACGCCAAGTTTGGCAGCATTGGCCGCAACGCACGCAGTTGATCGCCATCCGTTTGAAAAATGATGATGGGTCGTTCTTCCTCAGTCAGCAATTCGCGCAAAGTAGCAAACAAGGCACTGTACTGTGCGCTCTGCCCGACTGCGCCTGCGCTGAAAGCTCGTCTGCGGATGGATTCCAAAGTGTCTTTGAGCCTTTTTCGGTCTTCCGTAAAAGGAACCAAGAGCGCAACGTCATCCGTCACAATCGCCATGCGATCTTTCGGTTTTAATTGCTCAACCAATTTTTGAGCAGCCGTAATGCTGCTGCTCAAATAAGGAGTTTGGCTTGAGCTGTAATCTATGATCAACACGATTGAGCGCGGCACGCTGCTACCATCCTCCAACGCAAACGTAGCAGCTTGCTGAAGAACGCTATCCTCTGCAATCTCGAAATCATCCTTTCCCAAACCAGTGACAATGCGATTTTGCTGATCAACCACGAGCAAATCGAAAACCGCCAGCAAGGTTTCCATTCGGATGGTTTCTGCTACTGCCTCCGCGCCCTGCTTGTTTTCACGCTTTTTCTCGACCGCAGCCTGTTTCTGTTCATCCCATTTGACCCGTTCCAGGCTTTTGCCGAACGGCTCTCGTTTCGGCTTTTGCGGTGTCCAGCCCAAGGACGCAGCAAAGCAAAGAAGCAACCAGGTAACAGTCAGAAAAATGTGCTTGCACTGAATGTTGAGCATAACAATCTCTCAAATTGATAGCGTGCCGCGCTCAATCGTGCTTCAACGTTGATAATCCCGCCACAACCACCGCAACGAATCTGGCAAGACCGCCCGCCCATGCCGGTCGCTGTGGAAACCATGCCCAAATACAAACCGGTAATCATAACCCGCAAACGCCAGCGATTTGGCGAGCGTCTGATTCGCCAGCGGCCAGTTGCCGTTGTTGTTGTCCAGGTCGTTGGAGCCATCCTGCAAAAACACGCGAATGGGTTTGCGCGGCGTCTTGCGAATCATCGCTTCGTAATTGTGGCCGCCCGCGCGCACCGTCGGGCCGGCGGCGATGTTGGTGAAACTGCCGATCCAGGAAAGGACTTTGTGGAATTCGTTGGGCCGTTCCCACGCGGCGGTGAAGGCGCAGATGCCGCCGCTGCTCAGGCCCGCGATGGCGCGCGAAGCCGCGTCGTGGCGCAACGGATAGGTCTTTTCGACTTCGGGCAAAATCTCTTCGAGCAGGAAGCGCACGTATTGATCGCTGAGCGTGTCGTATTCAAAGCTGCGATTCGACTGGCCGCCGCTTTTAGTACCTGGCGCGAGGAAGATCGAAACTGTGACGGGCACTTCGCCTTTGGCAATTAGATTGTCGAAAACGACCGGCACGTAGTTGCGGGCGTTCTGCCCATCCTGCCAAACCATCACGGCGGCGGGTTGCGCGGCGTTGTATTGCGCGGGCACATAGACCCACCAATCGCGCGTCGTGTCGGCAAAGACCTTGCTCGTCCATTTCGGCATTTGAATCAGCTTGCCCTTGGGCACGCCGGGCTGCTCTTTCATTTCGGGCGGCGTGGTGTAGGTTTCCAACTGCCCAGTCCCTGCCCGCACGCGATGAGTACCCGTGGCATCGGTCAATTCGTATTGCCACAACGCGGCATCGCCCCAGTTGAAATGCTTCACGCCCGCATACACATTGGTTGTGCCCACGCGCGTCAACCGGAAGGTGAAGCCGCCATCCGCCGTGACGATTTGCGGCGCGGCGGTTTGATTGGGGATTTCGATGGCCCAGGCGACGGTCAATTCATCAATTTTCGGCCCCGGCAACTTCGCCAGATTGCCCATCTCCGCGCCGAAGGTTTGGCGCAAACGGGCGGCCAGTTGTTCGGCCTGTTCGCCTGTCGGATTGGCGAGCAATGCTTTTTCCAAAGCCAGCGGTGTGAGCGGCGCGTCTTGCGCAAGCGCAGTCAGGGCGGCCAGGCACAGCGCCAGCGTGAGCGTTTTCAACGTATTCATCAAGTTGTCCTCTCAGTGATTTGATGGGTAGTAATGCGCGGCGAATGTAACACGAAGCGCGGGCGGCGGGAACTGTTGAGCGGCGGCGGGGTGTGCGTCAAAGTTTTGCGTAGGCGGAAACGAACGTTTCAGCGCGCGTAGCGCAACTTGCCGAGCATTCATTTCTACACAAGTCTACCGGCTCCGAGAAAAGCCCTGAAAGGGCAGCATTCAATAGCCGTGGGCAACGCCCACGGAACGGTTCGGGAAGAATTTTCGGCCCTGCCGGGGCCGCATTCGACGTCGAGTCCGGCCCCTTTAGGGCCGTAGAACCTGCTGACGGCCTACCGTGGGCGTTGCCCACGGCTATTGAATGCTGCCCTTGCAGGGCAAAGACACAGAGCGTCAGACTTGTGTAGAAACGAATGCTCGGCAGGTTGCGCTACGCGCGCCACAACCGCCCGGCTTGCCTTTGTGCAAAACTTTGACGCACACCCGCGGCGGCGGCACGGGGTTGTATGCTGGTCGCGCCAATCTTGAAAGGGGAAAAGCAAATGACGGCGCCACCAAAGTATCGTTACACCTTGGAACAGTATCTGGAATTGGATCGTAACTCCGAAACCCGGCTTGAGTATTGGAATGGCGAGGTGCTTGTTATCAGCGATGAAGCCGATCAACAAGGTCGCATTGAAGAGAACCTGATTTTTCCGTTGGGTTGGCAGCCCAAGAGCAAAGCCTGCCGCCTCTTCGCTTCCACGATGCGCATTAAAGTGCCCTGCCTTCAGCTATACCGTTACGCTGATTTATCGGCGGTTTGTGGTTTGGCAGAATTTGAAGAGATTGGCGGCGTTGAAGTACTGACCAATCCGCAATTGATCGTAGAGATTACGTCAACTGTTACCGAAGCTAACGATCACGGCGACAAGTTCTCGCACTACAAATCAATTCCCAGCTTTATCGAATACTTGCTAATCGCGCAGCATCGTCCGCATATCTCGCAATACGTCAAGCTCAATACTGTGAACAGAAATCAGGCAGCTAAAGCGCCGTAAGTCCTGAGTTCTGCGTAAGCCGGGTGATTTTTCCAGCAAGTTAGGTCGTAAGCGTACTTGGCAGAAATCTCTGCCATAAAGTGTTCATTGAAAGCGGTTTGTTTTTGCGTTGCCAGCGAAAATACAAACGGTTCGTCGCTGGCTTGTGCCTGCGCGGCGGCGGCGCGCGTGGCGCTCACCGTCGCTAACGAGGCGTTGAAGTGAAAAGCCAAC
>JACPYM010000003.1 GCA_016196035.1 Acidobacteriota bacterium
GGTAGCACCTCAAACAACCGTGGAATCATCCCCATTGTTTGATTAACTCCTTGGTCGCTGCCGAAAGGCGTCCGCGCCGTGAGGGCGGACGCCAGCGCGGGGGCGGTACGCGGTAGCGCAAGAGTTCTTTGACACTCCAACAGTGCGTCGTCAGCCCCGCCGCCCTCGCCGGAGTCTGGTTGATCCATTTGCGTCCGCCGATGATGCCTGGCAAGCGCAGGCTCTCGTGTTCCGTACAAAAATTGTAGACCGTCCCGCCCAGATACGCGCCCGCGTGTAGGCTGGCGCTCGTGTGCGTCAGCGCGCGAGTACGTCGTGCCAAGCTGCCCAGGCAACTGCGGAAGGTGCCGTTGAGCTGTACGCCGTATTGATGTCGCCCGCGCCTTGCGTCGCTTTGATAATCGTCGCAATGACTTCACTCGAACCTTGATAAATGCGGCGGGCGACGCCGACCACACGACCGGTTTCGTACTGCTTGACGACTTGCGCCAACTACAGGCGCGGCCATTCGACGAGCGCGCAACGCCCGCGTGCGCCGTGGCGCGGCAGCTTTTCGCGGAAGACGCGCTGGATGGTGGTCGGGTAGCTCGCCAACCCATCCATGCAAAAGAGCAATGGCCCGCCCAACGCCGACGCGCAGCGTTTGACTCGTTCGAGCAAACGTTCGATGAGCGGACTGTCGCGTTGCGCACTGACTTCCGCGCCGAGCCACAACCGTGTCTTCACGCAGATAGCCAGCGCTAACCAGAGTACGGCGCGTTGCGCGTTGACACGGATTTCATCGCCTTGCACCTGCCCCAGGTCTGGCGGCTGCTCGACCAACTGCTCGTGTACCGCCTGACAATGCCTACCGCCCTTGGCGAGCCAGGCGCGGACCGTGCGCTCATCCATGTCAAAGGCCGCCACAATCGCCTGCACCGGACAACCGTGCGCCAGCAAGGTCAGCACCAAGGTCACGCGCGCCGCATCGGATTGGAGCCGATAAAACGGCGTACCCTGCCGGGCGCTAAAGGTTTTCCGGCAGACGCTGCACTTGAACCGCTGCTCTTTTTGCGCATGCACGCCAATGTTGCCTGCGCCGCACCGCCCGCTGGCAGGACAGTCAGTGTTAGGACAAAATGCCTGCTCCGGGGCGAGGGGTGTGATCGTTTCTGGATTCATCACCCAGGTTGTGCCCCAGACCCCGGACTATTTCAGGCTCAAATCCATTCATTTCACGGTTGTTTGTGGAGCTACCAAGCGCGTTCGATCTGCCATCCATCAACGGTCATGCGATAGACCGCCGTCATGGCGCCTGTGCGATGGCGGCCCCCTGCGCAATGCACAAAGATGGGCCAATTATTTTCATCGTTCGCATACTCAAGAAACTTATTAACGTTTTCTTCGGCAGGTGCCTTTTTATCGCTCAGTGGCATATTTAGATAGCGTAGCCCCGCCGCTTCGGCTTTGCCTTTGGCAAAGTCCGTTGGGTCATCACGCAGGTCAATCACTGTCTTGATCCCTAGCGCTTTTAATTGCTCGTATTGACCTGCTTCGGGTTGGGCACCGCGGTAATAATGGTCATTGACCTTGCCAAAATTTTCCACACTGCAAGTCGGCTCAGTTGGCGTGGCGGAATCTGCCATGGCTTTACGATTCTTGCGTTCGCTATTGGCGAAAATGCAATTGGCACTTGCGAGCAGGAAGCAAGTGGCGATGGCCAAAGCAACAAACGAATAGCATGGATGCCTAACCGCGACCTTGTGATTAACTGGCGAAAAGCTGTTTATCTTCATGAAAGCTCCGTTGAGTTCAACTCGCCCTCTGTCAATGAGCGGTTGATTTGTTAGCCTGATTTACTGTCTATCGTTACTGTCTATCGTTACTGTCTGGTTTACCGATCATGGAAACGCCGATTCATCAGGGAGCGATGCCATAGATGATAGGTTTAAGCTCTGGCGATGTCTAGCGACAAATTCATTTTTCTGGATTATTCATTTTTTTCGGATGACCGTGTAAGTATGAGCAAATTCAGAGTGAAGTATGGTTGTTGATCTTGTCAATTGCTGCTTGGGCAGCTTCGCGTAGGTAGGGATCGTCAGCGGACGTGGCAGCCCGTAAGGCAGAAAGGACAGTGGGCGCGGGTTCCGTCGTCAACCAGCCCAGGGCGATGGCGGCTTCACGTTTAACAATTTGGGCCTTGTCGTTTTGTAAGGCTTCAAGCAGGAGAGGAGTTGCCGCCTGAAAACCAATCCGGCCCAACCCCCGAACTGCTTGGCTGCGCGCGAAAGCATCGGCTTCTTTACGGCGTTTTCGCAGCAGGTCGAGCAAAGGCTTGGCGGCGGCGGTGTCGGCTTGTTCGGCCAATACATAAGCAGCGGTCGCGCGTATTTCTTGTTCTTTGTGATTCAATAATGGCAACAACGCCGCCGTGATTTGTGGCCCTGGATAGCTTGCCAGGGCATATAAGATGGTCTTTCGGGTTGTCATTTCGCGTTCGGTTTTGAACGCGGCGAGCAGTGCATCAACGGCGGTTGAATCGCCAGCCAATTCCAGCGCCCGGGCGGCTTGTGTGCGAATAAGAGGGACAGCATCGGTTTGCAGTAAGTTGGTCAGTACGGCGATGGTATGTGGGCGCGCCGGAGTCAAACGCGTTTTGAAGATGGCGGATAAATCCACTAATAACGCCAGCCGCTGCTCTTCGTCAGCAGTGGCTAGGTTGGCGACAATCGTTTGCTCCGTTGCGATTGGTCTTTGCGCGAAGTAGGGCTGGGGGTTCAGCGTCACTCCACAAACCAAGGCTAACCTCAGCAAATACGTGATGGCTGATAACTGTGTTTTCTTCATTGTCACGACTGTGCCAACCTGAAAAATTCAGGTGTTAAGGACGCGCATAGTGCCGAGCCGAGGCCACTGAGTCGGCTCGCCGCCGGATCGCCTCCCATTCGACGACCTGACGCGCGCGGCGGTTTTCATAAGCCAATCCCAGCGTAGTGACCAAATCATCGTCTGCGATTTCCGGGAACAAGGGGGATTGGTCGTTTGCCAGCGTGGCTTGGTTGGATTCGAGCAAGGTGACGTAATCCAGTACTTCAGTGATTTCAGTTTCGGTGAGACGATCTAATTTGAAGAGGAGTCGTTCGCGTTCTGTTGGTCGCGTGATCATGTCGGCCTCCTTTACGTTCGCTTGCAGCCCGTCTGGCGAGGCTTTGTTTGCGGCAAGCGACCGGGAACGAAGGCGATCAACTTGCCATCTGAATTGTTACGCGCAAGAGACGCGTTGCCAAGTTTTTCATCGAGTCAATAATGGAGATAGATAACCCTCAATGCGATAAATTTGATCATACCGATGGCGTGATCTTAGTACGATGACACGAGGCTGGCAAGCCAGGGTGGTGCGAATTGCCGCGCCTAATTTGACGCTGCTCGTTTGCGCGGTTTACTCTGCCGCTTCAGATAGAAATTCGAGGCGAAACGAAAGAATCCCAAAAGGGTGCCTAAAAGTATGATTGATCGAAAGAAACTTCTTTACGGCGTGGCAGGCTTGCTCGTCGGCTTAGCGGTTGGCTATTGGGCGACTGATTCGCTCAATCGTAATTTTGCCGGAGCGGCCCAGTCAGAGCGCGGGGCTGCCCAAAACGCGGAACTGCCGCCGGATCATCCGCCCATGGGCGGCGCGACAGGCGCAGGATCGCGTGCGGAAACTGCGGATGCTTCAACGGGCGGCGAGCCGCAGGCCGAGGTTGCCGCCGTGCTTCAACAGGCACGCAATGAGCCTTCCAATTTTGAGGCGCAGATGAAAGCGGGGAACTTGTTTTCCCAAATCAAACGCTATGAACAGGCGCTGGAATTTTACGGGAAAGCCCAGCAGCTCAAGCCCAAAGAACACGGCTTGCTAGTCGCGTTGGGCAATGCCAACTTCGATTTGCAGCGCTATCCAGCCGCCGAACGCTGGTACAAAGAGGCGCTCAAGCTTAAACCTGAAGACGTAGACGCGCGCACCGATTTGGGCCTGAGCTATTTCTTGCGTGAGCCGAAGGAATTGGATAAAGCCATCGCGGAGTACCGCACCTCGTTAGGTTACAATCCGCGCCATGAGCAGTCGCTGCAAAATCTGATTACGGCCTTGTTGGCGAAAGGCGATAAGGCGGCGGTTCAACCGTACCTGCAACAACTCGAACAGGTCAATCCGCAGAATCAGGCGCTGGCGCAATTTCGGGCGCAACTGAACTAAGCTGCTATTGTGACGTTCCTTTCCCGCCCCGCTGTAACTCCTGTATGGCAAGTCTCAGAGTCATTCAACCTGATCAACGCAGTTTCGTTTACCGCATCAGCCTGAGCGAGATCGGCATCGGGCGCGAGTTAGACAATCATCTGGTGTTGCAGGATGACGCCCGGGTTTCGCGCCGCCATGCCCAGATACGCCAGCGGGATGGCGAAGGCTATGTTTTCGATTTGGGGAGTGGGAATGGCACCTACGTCAATGACCGGCGGATTCCGGCCCAACTCGAAGTGCCCTTGAAAGACGGTGATGTGCTGCGCATCGGCTCGCACCAGCTTGCCTACGTGGGCGATACCAAGCCGAAAAGTGAAATCATCGGGGATGGGTTCCGGCAAGTCGCCGCCAAAGTGCCCAGCGATGTCATTGGTTTTTCACCACTGGCCTCGGCCTCCGATTCGCAAGATGTGCCGGCCTTGCTTTACCGGCGCGAGTTGGAGAAGAAAGGCCGCATTCTCAAACTCTTTTACGAACTCAGCAGCAAACTCAGCGCGGTCTTCCAACTCGATGAAGTATATGGCAAGGTGCTCGACATCTTGTTTGAAGTGACGCCCGCCTCAAGGGCTTTTATCTACCGGCGCTCGGTGAATGCGGAAACCGGGAAAGAGCGCTTCGATCAAGTGGCGGTGCGGTTGCGCTCCGGCAGCCAGGATAAAGCCGCCGACAGCAAGCCCCTGCCGATTAGCAAATCGGTTTTTGCCAAAGTCGCCAACGAACGCGTTTCGATATTGTTGGACGACACCCTGCGCACATTTACTTCTGAAAGTATCGTGATCAACCAGATTCATTCCGTTATGGCAGCGCCGATTGTCGGTGAAGAAGGTTTGCTCGGGATTATTTATGCTGATCGTCAGGATGACGAAGAAGCTTTTACGCCAGACGATTTGGATTTGTTGAACGCTGTCGCCGTGCAAACGGGCATCGCCATCAGTACCGTGCTTAACCACGAAAGCTTGCAACGTGAATTGCAAACGCGCGCCCGCCTGGAGCGCTTTCTGCCGCAACCGGCAGTCGAAGAGATTCTGCGTTCGCCGGACAAGGTCAAGCTGGGCGGCACACGGCAACAAATCACGGCGCTGTTCGCCGATGTGCGCGGGTTCACTCCCTTGACCGAAAGAAGCACGCCGGAAGTCATTGTCACACTGCTCAATCGGTATTTCTCGCTTGCCAGCGAAATCATCTTCAAACACGGCGGCACGCTTGATAAATATATCGGCGATAGCCTAATGGCGCTCTTCGGCGCGCCTTATGAAAGTGAGCAACAGGCGACACAGGCCGTCCGCGCGGCCATTGAACTGCAACGTTCCATGCCCGCTTTCAATGCCGGATTGCAACGCGATGGCTTGCCCACCGTGGCGATTGGCATTGGCATCAACACTGGTCAGGCCATCGTTGGTTACGTAGGCTCTGAGACGCGCTTGGATTACACCGCTATTGGCGACGCCGTGAATACCGCCGCCCGCCTGGAAAGCCAGGCCAAACCGGGTCAAATTATCGTCAGCGAGCATACGCTCAATGTGCTGGACAAAGGCTTTACGCATCGGCCCCTCGGTACCACCAAACTCAAAGGCAAGCTGATTGATTTGCGGCTGGCCGAGATTGTCTGGGACAACGAAGCTTAAAGTTTGAAAATTCTTTCGACCAAGTTCGACCCGCCTGCCTCTAAAGCCGCGTTGCTGAGAGATTTCGCAAGTGCAAGTAGCGCAGTGATCGTGACGATGACCGGTGCTGGTCACCCCCGGTAAGGGTTAGCTCACCATATCACCCGCAGTTAGAAACAGACACAAACCGTAATGGTAGGCTGCTACCGCGTCCATTGTGTCGGCCTATATCTGCCGATTTTCTGCCCATTGTCTTTTTTTGTAGGAGGAACTTATGCCAAAGAGAAGCGCGTGGAAGCTGATCGGAGCGCAAGCGAGCAAACGGCTGCTGGCCCTGGCCTTTGCCGCGGCCTTGATCGTCGCCGCGTTGGGATGGTTCGGGGTGACTTACACTTCGCTCGCCGCCAACGCCGTTGAACCGCAGGGAGAAGGCGAGACCCGCAAGGTTAGCCAGGCCGATTGCATTTTCCTGCGTGACCCGGAGGGGATCAAAGGCGCCGCCGCGCGTCATCGCGATGAGGTGGCGCGCGCCACCGAATACCTGGGCAGCACGCTGGCCGAACGCACCGACAGCGAATTGTCGCTGGTTCCGCCGCAAGACATCCCGCGCAAGAATTTCATAGACAACATCCTCTTTGACCGGATGGGCAAGGACAACATCCAATCGGCTCCGTTGTGCACGGATGAAGAGTATGTGCGGCGTACCTATCTCGATCTCACAGGCCGCATTCCGGCGGCTGAAGACATCACCAAGTTCCTAAATGACAAGACGGCCACGAAGCGCGACGCCTTGGTGGACAGCCTGATCGGCACGCCGGAGTTCGTGGACAAATGGACGATGTTCTTTGGCGATCTGTTCCAGAACAACGCCCGCTCGGTGAACATTCAGCGTTACAGCGGCGGACGCGATGCTTTCTACAAATTCATCAAAGACTCGCTCACGGCGAACAAGCGCTATGACCTGATGGCGCGCGAGATGATTGCAGCCAATGGCGACAATTTCGTAGACGGCCAAAACAACTTCATCGTCGGCGGCGTGGTGCCGATGGGGCCGCCACAGGACACGATGGATGGACGCGCTGTGCATACCATGGGCATGTTCCTGGGCATCAACGCCTTGGATTGTTTGCTCTGCCACAGCGGCGCTGGGCATCTCGATAACGTCAATCTATGGGGTAAAGCCAAGACGCGGTTGGATGCCTGGGGTATGTCGGCCTTTTACGCCCGCGTGCGCCAGGTGCGGACGGTAATTTCGCAGCAACCCAACTACTTCAAGTTTGCGATCTCAGAATTGCCCAACGGCGAATATCAACTCAATACTGATTTTGGCAATCGCCAAACGCGCGCGCCCATCAACGGCAAAAGCACGGTTGACCCAAGTTACATTCTGGGTGCCGGGACGGTGAATCAAGGCGAAAATCGCCGTCAGGCGCTGGCCCGTTTGGTAACCGCCGACAAACAATTCGCGCGTGCGGCGGTCAATTACGTCTGGGAAAAGATCATGGTCGAAGCCCTGGTTTCGCCCTCGAACGCCTTCGATCCGGCGCGCCTAGACCCGGCGGCCAAACTGCCCGATGGCTGGTCGCTGCAACCCACTAATCCCGAATTGCTCGACGCGCTCGCCAACGATTTCAGCAAGAACAACTATGACCTGCGCAAGCTGATCGCCGCCATCGTCAAGGCCAACGCCTATCAGCTTTCAGCGCAATACCCAGGCACCTGGAGCCTGGCGCTGGTGCCGTATTACGCACGCAAGTATGTGCGCCGAATGGATGCCGAAGAGGTTCACGACGCCATCGTCAAAGCGACCGGCGTGACGGTCAGCTACCAATTGCGCGACACGCTGGGCGATCCGACCTGGACAGTCAATTGGGCGATGCAATTGCCCGACCCCGGCGAGCCGCGCGGGAATGCGGCGGCCATCGCGTTCCTGAACGGCTTCATCCGGGGTGACCGCGATGTGAAGCCGCGTTCGCAGGAGCCTTCGATAATGCAAGCGCTGAACCTGATGAATCATCAATTCGTGATGACGCGCATCCATCAGGCGAATGCCGGCTCGCTGGTCTCGAAACTGTTGGCCGACGCGACGCTGACGCCCGCGCAGATCGTGACGCAGTTGTATCTGAGCACGCTGGGACGCAACCCTTCGACGGATGAGTTGAACAAGCTGACGCCGCTGTTCTCTGCAAACACGCGGCGCGATGCGACCGAAGGAATTCAGTGGGCGTTGCTCAACAAGATTGATTTCATTTTTAACTACTAGGCTGAAGATCAGTACAGTACCGCGCGCGTCAGCAAGCGGTTGACCCTACAGACGACCGCTTGCTGACGCGCGCGGTACTGTTATAAAGGCAAATTCTCATGGCGAATGCAAAAGTACCAGAATGGCAACCAAAGCACGCGGTGCGTCCGCAAATCACGCCGATCACTGGCCCGGTCGTCGGGCGGCGTGACTTTTTCAAAATTGCCGGCACCGGCGTCGCGGGCTTTGCCCTGACGCCCATGCTGGCGGGCGCAGCCAAGGCGCAATACGGCGCGAAACTTGTTGGCAAGGCGCGCAATTGTATTTTCATCCTGCTGACCGGCGCGCCTTCGCACAGCGACACTTTCGACCTGAAGGTCGGTGCGTGGACGCCGACTGATTTCAACCCGACCACTTATAACGGCACGCTTTTCCCGCAAGGGCTGATGCCGAAGCTGGCCGAGCGGCTGAACAAATTTGCGATCATTCGCAGCCTGCGCGCGCCCGCCCTAGTGCACGCGCTGCAACAGACCTGGGTGCAGATCGCGCGCAGCCCCTCTTCGGCGCTTGGTAAAATTGCGCCGAATATCGGCAGCGTGGTGGCGCTCGAATTCGAGAAACTGCGCACAGCCAGTCAAAAGCTGCCGGTCTTTGTCTCACTCAACACCGGTCAGAACGTCGTCGGCCCTGGCTATTTCCCCGGACTGTATGCGCCTTTCGATACAACCGCCGCGCCGACAGGCATTACCAGTCTGGTCAATGCCGATGGGCAGACGAAATTCGAGCAGCGCTACGGCGTGTTGCAAATGATTGATTCGCGCTTGCGCCAGAATTCGCCGTTGGGCGATGACGCGGCGACGATGGGCAGCTTTTATGACCGCGGCAAAGGGATGATGTACGACCCGGCAGTAGACGCGGTCTTCAAATTCTCTACCGAAGATCAGGTGCGTTATGGTGGCACTTCGACGGTCGGTCAGACCGTCGTCAACGGCAACGCCTTCGGCAATTCGCTGATCGTCGCGCGCAATCTGATCAAGGCGAATCAAGGTTGCCGTTATGTACAGGTGAATTTTGGCAGTTGGGATCATCACCAGGACATTTACGCCAAGGCTGCCACACCCAACCAGACAGTGCCGGGCATTTATCAGATGGCGGGCGATTTGGATGACGGCCTCGCGAACCTGCTGGATGATCTGGCGGCGTCGCCGGGCGTCAACGGCGGCACCTTGCTGGATGAAACGCTGGTCGTGGCGATGGGCGAATTTGGCCGCACTGTCGGCCCTTTAACCAATCAGGATGGCCGCGACCATTACTTCCAGCAGTTTGCTGTAATGGCGGGCGGTGGTGTCAGCGGCGGGCGCATCATCGGCGAAACGACCTCGGATGGCGGCAACATCAAAGACCCCGGCTGGTCGCAGGGCCGCGCTGTCGCCTACGAAGACATCGCCGCGACGATCTATTCGGCGCTGGGCATTGATTACACGACCATCCGCCGCGACGATCCTTTCGGACGCGGGTTTGAATACGTGCCATTTGCTTCGGAAGGCGCTTGGTATCCGGTGCTCGAACTCTTTAGCCGCGACATCAAGAGCCGTGCGCCGATCATTGGACGCGATGCGGGCGGACGTCGTATCGGATAAGGCTCCACACAAGCTGAAAACACGCTAGCAAGACCGGCTGACGCAAGTTAGCCGGTCTTTTCTTTAGGCCAGCCAAAACCAGCCTGTTTGCCCAAACGTCTTTCCTGACAGAAAATCGTGGAACTGTTTTCCCGAAGCCTCTGTATACCCCGACGAAGGCCAGGAATGGCGGCGCAGAAAAATCTGGAATTGGCTGATGACAGAACCATCCGCACACTCATTATCCAGTCGCAGCGACGAAGACTTGCTGCGGCTGACCCTGGACGGCGACGAGCAGGCTTTCGACCTGCTCTATGAGCGACGTGCGGGCGCGGTCTATCAATTTGCCTTGCGGATGAGCGGGTCGAATGCTCTAGCCGAAGATGTCGCGCAGGATGTTTTCATGGCGCTGATCCGGCGCGGACAGCTTTTCGATCCGGCACGCGGCACGGTCATCAAATATCTGCTGGGCATGACGCGCAATCGCGTGCTGACGTTGTTGCAACGCGAACAGAGTTTTATCCCTCTGGTAGAAGAGGGCGAAGAGGAATCGGCGCTGGCGAATCAGGCCGCCGATGTGGCCGATCCGTTGCTTGAATTGGCGCGCCACGAACGCATCGAAGCCGTGCGCCAGGCGATTCTGGCCCTGCCGTTGCACTACCGTGAGGTTGTCGCTCTGTGCAATCTGGATGAAATGAGTTACGAACAGGCCGCTAGCGTGATCGGTTGCCCGGTGGGCACGGTGCGTTCGCGGTTGAATCGGGCGCGGGCCTTGTTGGTTGAGAAGCTCAATGCTGTGCGTGTTGTGCGGGCCGTGCAAGAGGCTGTGCCGCCCGTGGCCATCGCCGTTTGAGCGGTCGTGAAAGGGGCGAAGATGAACTGTCGGGAATTTAATGAAGTGCTCAATGATCTGACGAGTGATCGCCTGTCGGACGCGCTGGCACGCAAGCGGGCGCTGGTGCACGCGGGTGCTTGCGAGGCTTGCGCGCGCCGGTTGGCGGCTCAACGTGCGCTCTCAGCCAGCCTCTTTGAATTCGCCGAGGTGACCGGCAAGGAGCAACCGCCCTTGCGCATCAGGCAGCAATTGCGCGCCGCCGTGGCCGAGCGCCGTGCCGCTCCCGCAGTGGCGCAGTCTTCGGCAACGGTGCTGGCTTTCAAATCCGCCGCCAAGCCCAACCATTGGCGGCGTTGGGCACTGGCTGCCGCTGCTACAGTCCTGGCGCTTTTCACGATTTCGGTTTTGCTCTGGCGACAATCCCAAGCCCCAGCGCAAAGCGTATTGGCGGGCGCGGCATCGCCCACGCCGCAAATGACTCCGGCAGTGCCAAGCGTTTCTGGCAAAAGCGAAACGACTGCGACTGATTTACAGCCGCGCACACAGCTTGCGCAACGCCATGCACCTAAACAACGTCGCGCGCAGCGTGTCCGCGCTGTTGAGGCCGCGACCGATGAGCAGGAACTGGCTTCGGAATTCGTGCCGCTCACACTCGATACCGACGAGCGCGCGCTGGCGAATGGCACGTTGGTACGGTTGGAAGTGCCGCGCGCGCGGTTGATTGCGATGGGGTTGCCGCTGCGGGTTGAGGCCGACCGCGACACGATCAATGCCGAAGTGATGATGGGCGATAACGGCGTGGCCTATGCGATTCGCGTGGTACGTTAGTCAGCGCGGCGGCGCGGGTGTTAGCGACGCGCGCTGACAAAGAGGGAAGCGTTATGAATCAGATGATGAAACGAAATTTGTTGTTACTCGCCTTGCTCAGCGCGCTCGCTGTGGTGGGGAGCGCGCAGGGCCGTCCGCCGGGAGGGGGCAAACCTTCGTGGGAGCCGCGTCCCGGCGGGCCGCCGCCCGAGCCACGCGATGAGCGGCGTGGCCCGCCCTGGGGGCGGCCGGGAGGGGGCGATTATCGCGGGCCTTCGTTCGAGATGTTCGCCGACAACAAGGTCGTCAAAGGCGCGCCTTATTCAGCCACCGCCGTGACCGAGACAGTGCAAACGCTGGCCGATGGCGCCAAGATCACGCACAAAAAATCTGACACGGTTTATCGTGATAGCGAAGGGCGCGTGCGGCGCGAACAGACCTTTGATCGTGTCGGCCCTTTTTCGGTCGGCGATCAACCCCAGCAAGTGGTGTTCATCAATGACCCAGTCGCGGGCGTGAGTTATTTCCTCGACCCGCAACGTAAAACAGCGCGCCGGATGCCCAGCGCTGATCGGCCTGCGCCGCGCTTTCAACCGTCAGGGCCGCCGCCGAGCACGGGTGAACGCAAGACCGAAACGTTGAGCAAACAACTTTTTGATGGAGTCGAGGCCGAAGGCACGCGCGTGACCACGGCGATTCCCGCCGGCAAGATCGGCAATGACCGGGCGCTGGAAATCGTTTCGGAGCGCTGGGAAGCGCCCGCCCTGCAAGTCGTCGTCTTGAGCAAGCACAAAGACCCCTTTGCGGGCGAAACGACATACCGCCTGACCGACATCAAACGCGCGGAACCGGCGCATACCTTTTTCGAAGTCCCGGCTGATTACACGCTCGAAGAGGGCAAAGGCGGGCGTCCGCAAGGCCCTCCGCCGGGGTTTGCCCCCCACACTGATAACCGCCGCAAACCGCCGCACGAGCAATAAGGGCGTGTGGCCGAACGCAGTCAAACACCGGCGAAGTAATGCGAATACCTGTTGGTTATTCCGTGTTGCTTCGCTTTACCACTTTCCAGGAGAACGCCTGTGATTATCACCACCACTGATCGCCGCCGCTTTTTGCAAGGCCTGGCCCTGAGTAGCGCGTATTTCACGCAACCCGGCCTGTTTGCCGAAGTCTTGCAGCAGTCTTCAACTCAATCCCGGACGCTGACGCCGCGTCAGACCGAAGGCCCTTTCTATCCGAACAAACTGCCGCTCGATACCGATAACGATTTGCTGGTCATCAATGACCGGACGACACCCGCGCTGGGCGCGATTACGCATTTGACCGGGCGCGTGCTCAACGCGCGTGGCGAACCGGTGCGCAACGCCGTCGTCGAGATTTGGCAATGCGATAACAACGGCAAATACATTCACACCGGCGACAACAACAAGGCCGAGCCGGATGTGAACTTTCAGGGCTTTGGCCGCTTTGTGACCGGTTCGACGGGCGAATACTATTTCCGCACGATCAAGCCCGTGCCTTATCCGGGCCGCACGCCGCACATCCATTTCGCCATCAAGCAGGGCGACAAGCGCATGCTGACGACCCAGCTTTACATCAAAGGCTTCGCGCAAAACGACCGTGACGGCATTTATCGTGAACTTGGCAATAAACAGCCGCTCGTGACGGCGGATTTCGCGCCGCTCAAAGGCTCAACGCTGGGCGAACTCACGGCGCAGTTCGAGCTCGTCATCGGTGCGACACCCGAAGACCGGAACGAAGATCGGATGCGTGGGCCAGGCGGGCCAGGTGGGCCTGGCAGACCGGGTGGCCCCGGCGGCCCCGGACGACGTGGATAAGCCAGCCCTTTGCATTTCCCATCCTGACTGGCGCAACTCCCCGCAAGTTGCGCCAGTACGCAAGCCCTTCTTTGAACGAACAACATGGCGAACAAGAAAAAACTCAGTAGACGTACTGTACTCAAGACAGGTCTGGCGATGGGCGGCGCGGCGTTGTTGACCACGCGCAAGTCGCAACCAGCGCAAGCCCAGATTGCGAATTTCGCGCTCACGCCGTTTGTGGACGAATTGCCGCTGCCGCCCGTCGCACAACCGCTGGGACGCGGGATGCCGTTGCGGCGCGCGCCCTTCGATCCAGCGCCGAATCCGGCGGCGCATCAACGCTACGACGAATTTCGTCCGCGCAAGTTTTACGACATTCCTATCGTCGAGGCCGAGCATCGCTTTCACCGCGACCTGCCGCCGAGCCGCGTGTGGGGCTACAACGGCGTCGTGCCGGGGCCGACGTTTATCGAGCGTTACGACGTGCCGGTGCTGGTGCGTTTCCGCAATCAACTGCCGGCGAATCACATCGGCTTTGGCATCCCTTCGGTCATCACGCATCTGCACAACGGGCACGTGGCGTCAGAAAGTGACGGCTTCCCGCTGGATTTTTACGAGCCGGGTCAATACAAAGACCATCACTATCCGAACATCCTCGCTGGCTATGACGCCTTTCCGCCGCGCGGCGATGAACGCGAGGCATTGGGGACGCTGTTCTACCACGACCATCGTTTGGATTTCACCGCGCCCAATGTTTACCGGGGGCTGAGCGGTTTCTATCTGCTCTTTGACGAGCGCGATTCGGGTAACGAACGCGACACGAACCCGCGCGCCTTGCGCTTGCCGAGCGGGCCGTATGATGTGCCGCTGGTTTTCAATGACCGTAGCTTTTCGGCGGATGGGCAGTTGTTTTTCGATCAGCTTGATCTGAATGGCTTCATCGGCAACCAATACGCGGTGAACGGCAAGATTCAGCCGTATTTCAAAGTTGCGCGGCGCAAGTACCGCTTCCGGCTGCTCAATGCCGGGCCGTCGCGTTTTTACGAATACTTCTTGAGCAACGGCCAGCCGTTCGTTCAAATCGCCAACGACGGTAATTTGCTGCCCGCGCCGCTCACGCGCACCAGCGTGCGCCTGGGCGTGGCCGAACGCGCCGATGTGATTCTCGATTTCAGCAAAGCGCAAATCGGCGACCGCATCTTTCTGGAAAATCGGTTGCAGCAAGCGAACGGACGCGGCCCCGGCAACGTTGGCGGCACGCCTACGCAATTGCTGCGCTTCGAGGTTGACCGCGATGCTGAAGACCCTAGCGAAGTGCCCGCGAAAATGCGCGACTTGCCGAGCTACGACGTGAGCGAAGCCGTCACCACGCGCGTCTGGAATTTCAACGCGGCGCGCGGCGCGTGGCAGATCAACAATCGGTTGTTCGACAGCAATCGCATTGACGCCACGGTCAAAAAAGGCACTGCCGAGATTTGGGATTTGCGCACGGGCGGCGGCTGGAGCCATCCGATTCACATTCACTTTGAAGAGTTCCAAGTGATTGACCGCGCGGGCGCCACACCGCCCAGCGAAGAGATTGCGCGCAAGGACATCATGCGGCTCGCGCCCGGCAATCGTGCGCGCGTGTTTCTGCGCTTCCGCGATTTCACCGGCAGGTACGTGATGCACTGCCACAACATGATGCACGAAGACCACGCAATGATGATCTGGTTTGAAATTGTGCCGTAATCAGTGGTCAGTGTTCAGTGGTCAGTTGGCGAATCAGCACTCGTCACTGACCACTGACCACTGAACACACACCACTGTTTATGAATAGAAGAACCTTGCTGAAGAGCGCGTTGATTGCATCAGCCCCACCGGCTTTCCCGAACTTTGTTTTGCGCACGCACGAGAATCAAACAGTGCGCTTTTATGATGATTTGCTGAAAGACAAGCTGGTGCTGCTCAATTTCTTTTACGCGCAATGCGACGACTTTTGCCCGGCCATGACCGCCAATCTGGTCAAGGTGCAAAAGCTGCTGGGCGCACGTTGCGGACGTGACGTGTTTATGTATTCGCTTTCGCTCAAGCCCGAACAGGACACGCCGCGCGCGTTGAAAAAGTTCGCCGAGATGCACGGCGTCAAACCCGGTTGGCTGTTGCTGACGGGCAAGCGTGCTGAACTTGAAATCCTGCGACGCAAGTTTGGCCTTTACGATCCTGACCCGGCGGTTGACCGTGATGTGACGCAGCACACCGGGCTGGTGCGGTTCGGCAGCGCGGCGCTGGATCGTTGGGCGGCGTGCCCGGCGCTGTCGAATCCGGCGCAGATTGTGCGCTCACTCGGCTGGTTGGCTGGGCCGGCTTGGCAGGCGAAAGCAGACCAGTTTGGCGCGCACAGTCACGCGCACGAAAGCAAATAATCGCAGGTCGGAAACGAATTCAATTGGTGGCCGGTGGGTTGCCTTTTGATGGCCAAGCAAACTGTCAGAGATTTAATGGAACTCTCAGCCTGCCAGCCGTGTAAACCTCAACGTAAGCTTTCCCCACAATGTGTCAGAAAAGTGAGCATTCTGTTGCTGCCCCCGTTTTATGCAAACAATCAGCAAAACGAAGCAACTCATTCGTTCAACCGTCATATCTAGGCAAGCACAATCACGTATAGCAGCGTTCGTGCAATAAATTCGGAGGCAGAGATGTTTAATTCAAAAGCAGTTTTGATGGGGTTGTTGTTGTGCGCCATCTTCATTCCCAATTCAACCGCCAGCCGTGCACAAACGCTGGTGTCGGCCAAAGTGCTTTCCAGCGAGGGCTTGGTTGAAATTCGCCGACAAACCAATGGCCAAGCGCAAATTCAACCCATCGCGTTCAAAACAAATGATGAATTGAAGGCCGGCGATACCATCGTCACAGGCAAAAAAGGGCGGCTGGTGCTCGGTCTTTCCGATGGTTCGCAAGCGGTCATCGCGCCGCAAACGATGGTGGTGATTCAGAATCTGCAACAATCGCCGCGCACGCTCTTCAATGTCCTGCGTGGCAAGACGCGCGTGCATATCGAGAAATACGGCGGGCAGCCGAATCCTTACCGCGTGAATACGCCGACGGCGGTGATCGCCGTGCGCGGGACGATCTTTGACGTATTGGTCAAAGACAATGAAACCGAAGTCTTTTTGCACGAAGGGCAGGTTTCTGTTTTCAATCTGGCGCTGCCTGACCAGCCGGTCTTGCTGGCGCCGGGCCAGACGACGCGCATCAGCGGGGAACGCGTGCCGCGCAATCCCAACACCTTCAAACCGGGCCGCAACGATGACAGTTTTCGCGATACGGAGCAGCGGCAAGACGACCGGCGCATTGCCGAACGCAATAATGATCCGAATCGGGCTGATGAGCGCAACACCGCAAATGCACCTGGCGAACGGGGCGCACGTAATGATGCCAGTGAGCGCTCGAACAAGTCTGGCGGGTTGACTGATTTTGGCCGCAACGGTTCCACCTTACCCAATGCCAGTACGCGTCCGAGTTCGCCGCCGCCGAGCGCAGGCCCCAGCGGCGGCGGCTCTGGCGGTAGGAGGCCCTAACAGATTTGAGCAACGAACCTTTACAAACAAGGGCGGGGAAGGCGGCGTCCGGAGAATTGACCTCAATCTTGGTGGTTGATGATGAGCGTGGCGCGCGCATGGCGTTGGAAGTTCCGTTACGTTTGAGTGGTTATGATGTCGTCGCCGCCAGCGGCGGACGCGAGGCGCTGGCGTTGGGTCAGCAAAAACGTTTTGATGTCGTGCTGACGGACATTTACATGCCCGACATTCTAGGCCTTGAAGTCGTGCGCGAATTCCGCCGCTTCAGTCCCGACACCAAAGTCATCGCCGTCACCGCACAAGGCTCGCTCGACATCGCGTTGCAAGCCGTCGAAGCGGGCGCTTTCGATTTCATCGCCAAGCCGTTCAACATTGACGAAGTGCTGGCCCTGGTCAAACGCGCCGCACAGCCGCCAGCCCTGGCCCAACCCATCGAAGCGCCACCTGATTTTTCTTCGTCTGGCTTGATCGGTCACAGCCCGCAAATGGTGCGCGCCTACAAGCTGACCGCGCACGCCGCGCGCAGCCAAACCACCGTGCTGATCGAAGGCGAGTCGGGCACGGGCAAAGAATTGATCGCGCGCGCCATCCACCGGCACAGCGCCCGCAGCAAACAGCCATTCACCGCCGTCAATTGCAGCGCTTTGCCCGAAACGCTGCTCGAAGCTGAACTCTTCGGCTACACCAAAGGCAGCTTCACCGGCGCGGCGACTGACAAGGCCGGACTGTTTGAAAGCACGGATGGCGGCACGTTGTTTCTCGATGAATTAGGCACGACCAGCCCGTCGTTTCAGGCCAGTCTGTTGCGCGTCTTGCAGGAAAAAGAAGTCCGTCGTATCGGCGCAGCGGTTGCGCGTCCGGTGGATGTGCGCATCATCGGCGCGACCAATCGCAATCTCGAAGAGTTGGCCGAACGCGGCGAATTTCGCGCCGATCTGTTTTACCGCTTGAGTGTGCTGGTCGTGCCGCTGCCGCCGTTGCGTGAACGCGGGGCCGAAGACATCGCCTTGTTGGCGCAACACTTCTTGAAAAAATACGGCCACGAGTTGCGCGTTAATACCGATGTGATCGAGTTGCTGGCGCGCTACGCCTGGCCGGGCAATGTGCGCGAATTGGAAAACACCATCGAACACGCTGTGGCCGTGTGCAATGACGGCGTCATCACGCTCAACGATCTGCCGCGCCGCATTTTGGAACGCGCTGCTGCCGCGCCGCTGTTACAACCAAAGACCGCCGCGCCGACTTCCTTGATTGACGACCGGCCCGCGCTGGCTGAATTGGAACGGCGTTACATTCAATTGGTTCTCGCGGAAAACGGCGGAAATAAATCGCGCACGGCTGAGATTCTGAACATTGATCGGCGCACAATTTACCGCTACCTGGAACCGGCTTTAGAACCGGCTGGCGAAACCGGCCTGCCCAACCTCCCAGATGAATTGGTGAGCTGAATTGGCAAGCTGAATTGGCAAGATGATTCGGAATAATCAGCAAGCGCTACGCACTGGGTTGATTCTGGCCCTCAGCATCACCCTCGTCGTGCTGGTGACGTGGTTTGCGCCCACGCTGTCAGCCGCTTCGTTGAATCTGCTGTTCCGTTTGCGTGGCGCGCTGCCCGCGCCTGCTGACGTTGTCATCCTGGCGATTGACGATCAGAGTTTGCGCCGCATCGGCCAATGGCCCTGGCCGCGCTCGGTAATGGCGACGGTGGTGGATCGCCTGACGCAAGCCCGCGCCCGCAGCATCGGCCTCGACATCATTTACGCCGAACCTTCCAGCGCCAACGAAGACCGCCAGTTGGCTCAGGCCCTGGCGCGCAATCGCCGCGTCGTCTTGCCCGCGCAGTTATACGAATCTGCTGCCGCCACGGGTGCCGCCGATGGCGCGCCGACGGTGGCCTGGTTGCGGCCCTTGCCTTTGTTTGCCGCAGCGGCCAGCGGTATCGGCCATGCGCACATCGCGCCCGGAGTGGATGGCATGGCGCGCAGCCTGCAACTCAGCAAAGCCGATGATCGCGCCGAGCGGCTCTGGGCCTTTGGCCTGGAAGTGGTGCGCATCGCCGAACAGATTGCGGAAAATGATTGGGCCGAAACGGGCGGCCAATTGCGGTTTGGCCCTTACGTCATACCTGTTATGGACGAAAGCGCGCGCGCGGCCTTGTCTGGCGTTACTGTCATTCGCCCGAATGAGATGTTGATCAATTACGCCGGGCCGACGCGCAGTTTCCAGCATTACAGCATCGCCGATTTACTCGATGAAAAAGTTCCGCTGACAGCCTTCACCAACAAACTCGTCTTGATCGGCGCGGTGGCGCAATCCATGGGCGATACGCGCGTCGTGCCGTTTATGCATTACAACGCCAATGCCCAAGAGGGCGGTCAGGAAATGCCCGGCGTTGAGATCCACGCCAACATCATTCACAGCCTGCGCGGTCATTTGACGTTGCGGACGTTGCCCGATTGGCTGAATTTCGGCCTGGCGTTGCTGGTAATCTTGAGTTGCGCGCTGACGATTCGCTGGGTGGATGGTTGGCGGCAGGTCGCGCTGTTGGGCTTGATTTCAGTGGCGATTTGCGTGGGCAGCTTTTGGGCGTTTAGCCGCGCGCGTTGGATTCCGCCGCTGGTGCCGATGCTGACCGGTTTCGCCGCCGTGATTCCGTTGCTGCTGAATCGTTCACTGGCCGCCAGCGCCGAACTCGATCAGAAACTGGCGACGCTGGTCAGCAGCCAACGCGGTTTTCTGACCGGCGCGACTCAAACCGAAGCGGACTACCTTGAGCGCGAGCAAGCGTTGGCGTTGCCGCAAAGTTTGCACTGGAAGTTGCGCGCAGTGGATGACCTGACGACGCGTTTGCTGACGCGCATGAGCTTCGTCAATCGCATCCTTTCGAGCATGGGCGAAAGCGTGCTGGTTGCCGATTTGCGCGGGCGCATCGTGTTTGCCAATCACGAAGCGCGCCAGTTTTTTGGCTGTGATGAACAAGAAATGCTTGGCAGATACTTCGAGGAATTCCTGCTGGCGTGCGGCAAACTTGATGCTACGCAATTGCGCGCTGCAATCAGCGCTGTATTAAGCGGCCAGCACGCGCAGCTTGAATTCGAGATTGCCGCACCCACGCCGCGGCATTGTTCGTTGTTGTTGTCGGCGCTCAACCTGGGTACGCAGTGCTTCCAGCGTGCGGACTCGGCCTCAGGCGATTTCCTACCGGCAGGAGCAGGTCTATTGTGGAGTCCGCACGCTGGAAGCACTGCGTACCCAGAGGCCATCGGCGTGGTGGCCTTGTTCTCTGACATCACGCGCCGCGTCGAGTTGGATCGGATGAAGACGGAGACCCTGCAACTGGTCTCGCACGAATTGCGTACGCCGCTGACTTCGATTCAGGGATTGAGCGACGTGCTGCTCAAATTCCCCGTCGCGGCGGATGAGTCGCGCGAATTGATCGGCACGATTCACGCCGAATCGCTGCGCTTAAGCGAAACGATCAACCGCTACCTCGATCTAACTCGCTTGGAATCGGGCGCCCAGGCCTTGCACCTGGCTCCGCTCGATTGTCAGGAATTGATTGGCGGCTGCCAGCGCAATCTGACCGTCCTGGCCGCTGAGCGCGGCATAACACTCAATTCACAGATCAATGCCGCTGCGCCCATGATTCAGGCCGATGCGCAACTGCTCGCCCAGGCGCTCAATAACCTGCTCAGCAATGCCATCAAATACAGCCCGCCCGATACCGCTGTGACGATTCTGGCCGAACGTGAAGCAGGCGGCTTGGCGTTGACCGTTCGCGATCAAGGTTATGGAATTCCGGCGGCGGCGCACGCGCGCATCTTCGAAAAATTCTACCGGCTCGAACGCGATGCCAGTTCCACCACCGTCGGCACTGGCTTGGGCTTGCCTTTCGTCAAAGAGATTGCTGAACAACACGGCGGGCGCGTCACGTTTGAGAGCGTCGAAGGGCACGGCTCACGCTTTACTCTGCATTTGCCCGCTTCGGTTACAACTTGAAACGCCGCTCGCGTGTTGTTCATTCCTGTCACGCGCTTCAATGACAAGGACAAACGGATTGTCGGTTTCTGCCACGGCTGGCACGTCGAGTTGGCTGGCGTTTGCCCTGTATCACGTGAAACTCCAATAAAGACAGCCCTTTTCTAGGAATTCAAAACGAAACCCAACGCGGCACAGCGGTTGCTATTCATCCCGACGAAGGCCAGCCAGCAATGTGGTTGTTCTTCAGGAAGGGGGGCGCGTTCCGCAGCGGAATTGTTTGCCGCGACCAAGGAGCAGGAAAGGGGAAGGGTCGCTGCAAATCGTTGTGGGGCGCGCCGTCAAAACCGACATCCGATCAATTAAAACAAAGGAGTATCATAGAATGACCAAATCCAAATTCATCAACGCCGCTTTGCTCTTCTGTGCACTGATTGCCAGCACGACCATGACCTTTGCCCAACATGGCCCGGACGGTTCACAAGGGCAGACACGCGATCCCTTGGGTGCCTTGAAGCGCGCCCTGACGCAAGCGAGCGCCCCAGCGCTGACCACGCAACAAGAGACGGACATCAATGCCCTCATCACCGCTTTCAAAGCCGCGCAACCGACGGATGGCGATGCCACGTTGGAAGCGGCCCGCGATGCGTTTGACGCGGCTTTGCTCGCCGGCAATTTGACGGCGGCGCAAACACAGGCCACGGCCATCGCGACGCGGCAGGCGCAACTGAGCGACGCGCGCCTCAAAACCGTCGCCAAGTTTGTTATTGGCGCGTTGACGATTTTGAAGAATGGCGGCCAACTCGACGCGCTGAAAACGAAGTTCGGCGATGATCGCACGCTGCAACTGGTCGAATCATTGGCTGGCGGCGGTTTTGGCGGCGGGCACTAGAGCGGTTTTCAGATCAGTGTACGGGATGGCAAAGGTACGGAACCGGGAGCGACCGGGTTCTGCGCAAGGGATACCCCCGCAGTCACCTGGTCGCTATCGCTCCCGGTTCCGTACCAGCGGCTGCGCCGTTTTTGCCATACACGCAATTGCAAACCGATCTAATTTCGCAATAGCGACCAGCAGCAACAATTCGCTGAAGTAGAAACGAAAGGTTGCCATCAGCAAATGGCAACCTTTCGTCTTAGCGCCCCATGCGCGCCGCCGATTTTTTTAGGCAATGAATGGAACTCACAGTGTTCCGCAGATGTACTTTTGTTTGAGGACGAGTTGTAAGTAAAACCCAAATCACATCTACAGCAAGGAGAGCAGGCAAGGATGAAAAAGCTCATCAACCCTTTACTAGGCAGCTTAATGACCCGGCGTGAGTCGCTCCGGTTAATCGGGGCCGCGAGCGCTACAGCCTTGGTGGGCCGTAGCGAAACGCCGATGGCAATGCTCATGCCAGGCAAAGCAGAGGCAGCGGGTGCCACGGCCCCGACTGTCCCCGGCGTTTTGCGCAATGCGCTGTTTACCCCCGCGCCACGGGCGACCTGGGACACCAGCCAAACCAGTTGTGTGACGCGGCCCGCGTTGACCGAAGGGCCATTCTTTGTGGACGAGTTGTTGAATCGTTCCGACATTCGGCCCGATCCTGCCAACGGCGCGGTGAAAGCCGGAACGCCCTTAAAGATCAAATTCAATCTGGGCAAAGTCAGCGGCAGTAATTGTGCGGCGCTGGCCGGTGCCTTTGTTGATATTTGGCATACCGACGCCACCGGCGGCTATTCTGATGTGAACGGTCAGGGCAATCCGAATAACAGCGGGCAGAAATTTTTGCGCGGCTATCAAGTCACAGACAGCAACGGCGCGGTCGAATTCACCACGATTTATCCGGGCTGGTATAGCGGGCGCACTGTGCATATTCACTACAAAGTGCGCCTCTTCGCGGGCGCGACGCGCACCTATGACTTTACTTCGCAGGTTTTCTTTGACGATACGTTGACTGACCAAGTGTTCACACAGGCTCCTTACAACACCAGAGGTGCACGTAACACGCGCAACAGCAACGACGGCATTTATCAGAGCGGCGGCGCGACGACGCTGCTCAGTCTGACCGCCGATGGCGCCGGCGGTTATACGACGAGTTACAACATCGGCCTCAGCAGCGTGCCGGATTCGGTGGCGGGCATCGCCAGTGTGTCGGCGGCCAGCTTTACCGCGGCGTTGGCGCCTGACAGCATCGCCGCTTTGTTCGGCACAGGCCTGGCGACGACGACCGCTGCCGCGACCAGCGCTTCATTGCCCACAGACTTGGGCGGCGTGCAGGTGATGGTGCTGGATGCCAATGGCGTGCGCCGCGCGGCACCGTTGTTTTTTGTTTCGCCCACGCAGATCAACTTTCAATTGCCCGCGGCCACCAGCGCGGGGCCAGCGACGATTTATGTGCAGCGCAGCGGCGCGGTGGTGGGGCAAGGCAGTGTCACGGTATCCACCATTGCACCTGGTTTGTTCGCGGCGAATGCCAGCGGGCAGGGCGTGGCGGCGGCGGTGGTCTTGCGCGTCAAAGATGGCGTGCAGTCGTTTGAACCGGTGGCGCAATTCAACGCCGCAACCAGCCGTTTTGAAGCTGTGCCGATTGACCTCGGTGGCGCTTCAGAGCAGGTTTTTCTGATTGCGTTTGGCAGCGGCATCCGCAATCGCTCGGGGCTGGCGGCGGTTACGGCCACGCTAGGTGGCGCGAGTGCGGAAGTTTCGTTTGCGGGCGCACAGGGTAGTTTGACCGGCGTTGATCAGGTCAACCTGCGCATCCCGCGCAGCCTGATGGGGCGCGGCGCGGCGGATGTGCTTTTGCAAGTGGACGGGAAAAGCGCCAACACCGTAACGATCAATGTGAAGTGAGATAGTCCCGCGCACCCCGGCTGAAAGGGAAACAACGAGTTTGCCGTATCACCTGCTGTCTAAAAGACGCCGCAAGTGAGCACAGCCTTCCGCTTGTTTCCCCTCTTTTCAAACACGGCAGAGTTTTGTGGCAAGAGCTGTGCTTTGGGTTTTTGCATGCATGGTCATTTTAGGTTCAGGTTCTATCGCGTATATGTAGACCAACTTTTTTTCTTCAATCGTGGCCTCCCCACCGCATATGACCAAGGCTTGAGCTAAAACGCTCAGCGCCCTTCATCATTCCCCCTGTAGCTATTCAATTGGTTGCGTGTGTCACGTGCCAAAACTTTGGTCGAGAGGGTTCATTTGTATGTTGGTTAAGTTTCTCAAGGCTTCTTTGCTGAGTTTATTCGCGTTATTTACGGTGATTTGTGGCGTGTTTGAACGTGGTGTAAAGGCGGACTTGGATGGAGCACCGGCTTCGCGCACGGGCGCGCCAAACGAACAGACTTGCGCCGCGTCTGGTTGCCATACTTCGTTTGCGGTCAATAGCGGCAGCGGTTCGGTCAAAATTACGGGCTTGCCAGCCAATGGCTACACCACAGGCCAGGATGTCACCCTGACAGTCACGGTGGCGCAAACAGGCGTGGCGCGCTTTGGTTTTGAATTGACGGTGCTTGACGATCAAGGCCGCCCGGCGGGCACTTTAACAGCCAGTGATACAGCACGCACGCGCCGCGTCACGGCTGCGGTGAACGGCGCACAGCGCCAATACATCACGCACAGCCAAGCAGGAAACACTGCGAGCACCTGGACGATGCGCTGGACGCCACCGGCCCAGACTGCGGGCCGCGTTACGTTTTATGCGGCTGGCAATGCCACGAATAGCAATGGTCAACCGACGGGCGATTACATCTACACCACGACTGCGAGTTTGCAACCGGTGAGTTCGGTGGCCGCCGTGGCGGCGCTTTCCGCCGCCAGCTTTGCGGCGAATGGCGCGTTACCGGCGGAATCCATTGCGGCGCTTTTCGGCGCGAATCTGGCGGGCACTACGCTGAGCGCGAACACGCTGCCGTTGCCCACCAACCTGGGTGGCGTAGTGGTGCGAGTTAAAGATGCGGCAGGGGTTGAACGTGACGCGCCGTTATTCTTTGTTTCTCCGGCGCAGGTCAATTTTATGGTGCCTGCCAGCATAGGCGATGGCGCTGCGACCATCAGCGTCTTGCGCGACGGCAGCACCGTGGGGCAGGGGACTGTTTCGATTGCCGCGCTTGCGCCCGGCCTTTTCACGGCCAATTCCAATGGGCAAGGCGTCGCCGCCGCAGTCGCCTTTCGCCTAAAGGCCGATGGCTCGCAAAGCGTCGAACCGCTGGCGCAATTCAATCAAACCGCCGGGCGCTTCGAGCCACTGCCGCTTGATTTGGGACCGGAAACCGATCAGGTCTTTTTGATTGGCTTTGGCACGGCCTTTCGTAACCGCGCGGCGCTTTCCAGCGTCTTGACAACTATCGGCGGAACAAATGCGGAAGTTTTATTTGCCGGGGCGCAGGGTGATTTGGCGGGACTCGATCAGACGAATATCCGCATCCCGCGCAGTTTGGCAGGGCGTGGTGAGGTCAACGTCAACTTGCAGGTAGATGGAAAGAATGCGAACACTGTGACCATCAGTCTTAAATGAGGCTTCGGCAAATCAATTCAATTGAAACTAACAGACCAATGTAACCGGCGCTTTTTGACATACGGCAACTCGTCGCACGTCAGAAAGCGCCGGTTTTTAGCGAAAGCCGCGCAAAGCAATGCATAAGGCTGCCGGAAGGACAATCCAGTTCGTCACTTTCACCAGCGAATTGGAGCTTCCAGGCGGGTTATTAAAGCAGTAGTTTGGAGGGAGCCACGATTGAAGCTCAAACTCAGCCTGACTGGGCTGCTGGTAATTTGCTCGATCACCTTTTTTCTGGTCAGCGTGATTAGCCCGCCTGCCCTGGTTGATGACGTTGATGCGGTCACCGCCCAAATCGCCCGCACGATGGTTGAAACGGGAGATTGGGTAACACCACGCTTGAATGGCATTGCCTATTTCGAGAAACCTGCGTTGCGCTTTTGGCTGGTCGCGGTGTCATACCTCATTTTTGGCGTGCACGATTGGGCGGCCCGGTTGCCCCTGGTGTTGGCGGCTATCGCCTTGTGCTGGCTGGTGCGCCGCATGGGCCATTGGGCTGTCGGCGATGGCGCACGTGACGCCGGAACCCTGGCGGGCATCGTCCTGGCCACCTGCCTGGGTTTGTTCCTCTTCACGCGCATTTTGATCCCTGATGTTGTGCTGACGCTGACTACTACACTGGCGATGTGGGCGCTGTTGCGCGCGCTGGATTGGGACGAAGCGTGGCCTCGGCTTTGGGCGACGGTTTTGGCGATCAGTCTTGGACTGGGCTTTATGCTCAAAGGCTTGGTGGCCTTTGTGTTTCCCGTTGGTGCGGGACTGCTTTATTTGGCGTTGAACAAACGCCTGTTTGACTGGCCCACGCTGAAACGCCTTGCGCCGTTGAGCGGTATCTTGATCATTTTGCTGATCTGTGCGCCCTGGGTAATTGCGGCGACATTGCGCAATCCGCCTTATTTTGATTTCACGCTGAAGAGCGAACCGGGGGTCTATCACGGATTTTTCTGGTTCTTTTTTTTGAACGAACATTTGTTTCGTTATTTGAATCTGCGCTATCCGCGCGATTACAACACGGTGCCGCGCCCATTGTTCTGGCTCTATCACTTGCTCTGGCTCTTTCCGTGGAGCGTTTATCTGCCGTTTGTGGGCCGCTTGAATTTCAAACCGGATACGCGCACAGGCCGCGTCCATTTATTTTGTCTGTGTTGGATTGGTTGGACGTTATTGTTTTTCACTTTCTCGACGACCCAGGAGTATTACTCAATGCCGTGTTACCCGGCCTTCGCGTTGCTGCTCGGTTCGGTCTTGCGCCGCGACGAGGCGCGTTATACCTGGGCTGCACGAACGGCGGGCGCTGTGGCCTTGTTGGCCGCGTTGGGTTGTTTAACCATGCTCTGGTTGGTGCGCGGTGTGGCGGCGGCAGGCGATATTGCCAACGCGATGAATTACGGGGTTTCGACATTGTCGCTCGGCAAAGCGCAGGATTTAACTTTGCAGACGATGGGCTGGTTGCGCGTTCCGCTAGCGGTGGCGTTCGGTGCTTTCCTGGTTGGTGCGCTGGGTGCTTGGTTGAGCAAGGGTCGCACTGCGATAGCTGCGTTGGCGATTATGATGTTGCTCTTTTTCAACGCCGCGCGGTTGGCGCTGGTGACGCTCAATCCTTATTTCGGTTCACGTCCTTTGGCTGAGGCGTTGCAGGCGGCGCCGCCCGGCCAGTTGATTGTGGATGATCAGTATTACGCGTTTTCTTCGGTCTTCTTTTACAGCAATCGCTCAGCCCTGCTGCTGAACGGACGCACGATGAATCTGGAATACGGTTCGGCGGCGCCGGGCGCTCCGCCAGTGTTCATCACAGATGCGGATTTACCAGGGCTGTGGAGGAAGCCGGAGCGGCAATATCTGGCCGTCTCAGCTTCGGCAATGCCACGCTTGAAACATGTGTTAGGCGACGTGCCGTTGCATTTGGTGATGGCGGCCGGTGGAAAATTGCTGCTCACCAATCAATAGACTTGTTGCAGTGGAAAACAGTGGGGAATTTGCGTTTTGGCGTTCACTACCAACTGCTTAACCGCCATTCTCCATTCTGCATTCTCCATTCCTGGGCAGTGGTAAACCTCAATCAAGACGGCCTCTGCAAGAGAATGG
>JACPYM010000004.1 GCA_016196035.1 Acidobacteriota bacterium
CGAAAACAGTCCCCGATTTGTGCAACTCGGATTTTTGCACAAATCGGGGACTCATATCGCCTTGCAAAATAAGGCAATGTAACTAACCGATTTGTGCAAACCTTGAACGACTTATGCAAATTGAGCGGTTTGTGCAAAGCCACGCAGCGCTTCCAGCGTGCGGACTCGGCGGCAGACGGACCAATGCCGGAGGGTTTCCTTTCAGCATCAGCCGGTCTACTGCCATGCCCGCACGCTGGAAGCGGTGCGTACCCAGGTTTTGTTCACTTCTCAATGACGGGCGCGAGAATCGTCGGTTGCCGCCAATACAAACAGTCGGGCGGCGGCGTGACTGGCACCAACTCGCCGTTGATTTTGCTGAACCCGGCGGCGCGCAACGCGGCCAGATGCTCAGCGCTAAACCACGTCGCCTCGTCAGAGAAATAGGTCAACACCCCGCCCGGCGCGAGCAGCCGGTGCGCCTGTGCGAGAAACGGCGTGAACGTCCTGAAAATATCCGCTTCCGAGGTCGGATAGGTGTCGAAGAGGATGCCCTGATAACACGCGCCGGCCAGCAGCGGGGCGATCTCTTGCCAAGTGCCTTCGAGGATCGTCACCGGGTTGGCCTGTTGACGAGCGAAGGCGCGCGCCGTTTCGGCAATGGCCTTGTTCATCTCGATAATGACGTGGTGCGCGGGCGCGTGCTGCTGGATGAAGCGCGCCGAGATGCCCATGCCAAAACCGAGTTCCAACACCGTCCCGCCAACTGCTTTGGCCGTCGCCAGCGCGGCGAGTTTTTGCATGTAGGGTTCTTCCCAGCGCTCCATCACCGGATGGCCGAGCAGGCGCAACGTCTGTCCATCCGGGTCAATGGCGGGCGCGGCTTCACGCCAGACCTGCGGCGAGGCCGGGAAGCCGATGCTTTCGAGCGTGCGCACGATGTCGGCTTCGATGAGTTGGTCTGTGTTGTTTGTTTTGGTGTCCATCGTTCTTACCTTTCATAAGCGCCAGCGGCGCGGGATGTTTATAGATTGGAGTTCGTATTGGCCCCCAAGCTCCAGCGGAGCGGAATGTGCGGATGTCGCTCCGCTGGAGCTTGGGGTAACTACATCTCGCGTAGCTATAAACATCCCGCTCCGCTGGAGCTAAAAGCAGCCAGTGCCTTTAATGTCTTGCCACAGACACGCCCACTTCTTTCAGGTTTTCCTCCGTCCACAGTTCGTAGTACCGGGTCTTCTTCAACATGTCCGACGCTTGGCGGGCGTGCGCTCTGGCGATGAATTGAATGCTCGGATACGGCTCGCGCCGGGTGTATACCCCGCCAATACAAAGGTCGTGCTCGGGGTGGGCGGTGAACGCGCCGCACTCGGGCAGTTCGTCGTTGACCAGTTTTGCCAACTCAGCCAGCCGTTGTAAGGAAATACCGTCGCGCGTTGGGTGGATGATCACCAGAATTTCGAACTCCTGTTGCGTCATGAACCAGCGCGCGCAAACCAGCACCCGCTCATCCAATTCCTGCACCACGAATTTGATCCGGCCATCAACTCTTGCCTTGTAGGCAAAGGGGCAGACAGGCAGATCGCCGAACGCCGGGTGGGGCTTTTCAACGACCTCTGCGAGATGCTTCAACACTTCTTCGATTTGTTTCATCAGCCGACTCCTCAAACATACTCCGCCGAAAACTGTGCAAACCCGCCGCCGAAGCGATAACTGATCCGCAAACAAACCTGCTCGCCCGCGCGCACCAGCCGTTCGGCCAGCGGCACAATGACCGGGCCGTTCAGGGCGTGCGTGTCGTGCAAACTGATTTCCGGCGTGAGCACGGAAACACTGGTGAGATAGAGACTGTTGACCAACCCGTCAGCAACGGCGGCATAAGACAGCGTGACGGAAAAGGCTTCATCCTGCCCCCCCCCTGCAAAGCTGAGACCATTCAATAAACACCGCTCGCTGAGCGGCTGAAACGTGAGGCGGTCGAACCATTTCCATTGATGCCGCACCATCGGGAAGTGCAGGTCGTACAACTCGAACCGCGTCTGTGCGAGCGTGGCAAAAGTCAGTTGCTGTTCCGGCACAAAAAGCGTGCGGGGCGAGACCACACCTTGCCGGTGCAGATTGTTGACGGCCTGCACTTGGTATTCGTCAATGCAGCCGGTCGTCAGCATCTCGGCCAGCACAACATCGAAATGCGTCCCGGCGGCGAACTGATACGCGCGCGCATCGGCCTCGATGACTTCGATGACGTGCGCAAAACCGTTGCGGCGAATGTTGGCGCGCGCGACAGCCGCGATGTAGGGGTCGTATTCGAGCGCGATCACGCGCCGCGCCCCGGCCCGCGCGGCAAACAGCGCCAGCAAGCCCGCGCCCGTGCCCGCATCCAGCACGGTGTGATGCGGGGCGACGACGCCGCGGATGGCGCGGTCAAACGCTTCCGACCGCTCCCGGTCAAGCAGACACATGCCGACCACATCAATCGAACTGAAGGCCCAGCCGTCGGCGCTTGTTTGGTTGTGTGATTTGGAATTCATCTTTGCTCATCTCTCGCTTTGGCTCCGTAGGAGCCGGATGTTTATAGCTTTGGCGATCGGTTATTTCCCCAAGCTCCGGTAGGAGCGGCATCTGTCACATTCCGCTCCTACCTCATTCTGTAAAGCGCGCCAGCAACACAATCGAAATCAAGGCGCATAAGAGACCGGCAATCTCAGTGCGATTGAGTGTTTCCCGGAATGCCAGCAAGCCCAACAACGCCATTAGCAACACCATCGAAATCGAATAAACAGCGCCAATCGTCGCCAGCTTCAAATGCCGCATTGCCCAGGCCCAGCCCATCGCCGTCGTTCCATAGATCAACCAGCCGCCAAGCAGCCACGGATTGGCGAGCAATGATTTTTGACTGGCTCGTTTCAAACAGTAATCTCCCACGGTGGTAAACAACGCCATACCTAGCACCACGAGGAGCGAGCGGACGGACTGGCTCACGGCTGCACCTCTACTCGACTTGGCAAAAAGTCGAGTTCGCCCCAACCGCGATAGCACCACGTAATCTCTTCGCCCGCCTGAATGTCACGGATGGCGTAACTGTCATAGCCGCCTTCTTCCTGCGTATTCGGGTCGTCGGCGTGATTCGTAAATCGGTCGTCGTCGCTGGAGAGCACGTAAACGCGCCGCGCTGCGTCAAAAAACGCGTAATGCCGCACTTGCGCTTGCGCCGTGGCGGAGAGCGCCGTCAATTGCTCAACGGTGAACACCAAATCGAAACCCGGTTGAAAGGCCCACACGCGCGTGCCTGCTGGAATGAACTCATGCGCGATGAGACCAATCCCGTGAATTGCGCTCTTGCCTGCTTGTGCTTTCACCAATAGCATTGTTTGTCTCTTTCTGCGTCTGGCTGGTGCGGTAACTCAAAACCGCAAGCTCATCCCCACCGTCGCCCGCCCACTGCCCGCCGTCACAAAAACCTGCGTGTGCCCCACCACCTCGACGGCTAGCTTGCCGCCGAGGTGCTGAATCGTGCGGCTGAGGACGCCTGCTGAAACTTTTGCGCGCCGCCAGCGCCGCAGTGCGACGACCGCCTCGGTTTGGTAATAGGTGAACGTCGGCGCGGTGAAGGCGCGTTCAAACAGCGCGTAGCTGCTCACACGTCCGCGCCACCATTCACCATCCGCGCTGATTGCCGCCACGGGCGAGACGCCGCCCGCGCGCACATCGTGATAAACGCCCAGCCCGCCGCAGGTCTGAACGGTGTGGGCTTCGCGCGCCACACGCCGGCAGGCGTCCAAGCGCGCTGACACGTATGGTTCCGCGCCCCCGGCCCAACCATCCGCCGCAAGCTGCCAGGAATAACGCGGCGCGCGTGCCAGGCTGCGGTTCACGACCAGCGTGAATTGCGTGAACGGCGCGTCACGCCGGGTGGCGAGGCGTTCAACTTCAAAGAAGAAACTCGTCTGTGTTGACGGCGACACGACGTTGCCAGTCGTGTCGGCGGCGGTTTGTGCCCACGCACATACTTGGCAAACGGCCAGCAGCCAGCCGCCGCAAATCAGCTTTGTTGAGATCGGCATACGTTCCCCTTTGGCGTGACAATGGCGTTACGGTCAATTGGGGCGGCATATGCTAAAGCGGCGCGGCGCGCGCTGTCATTGATCTAGGTCAAGCCGGTTCTTGATCTACATCAAGGACACCGGGCGGCGGCTCTGCTAAATTGAGCCGCATAACACCGGGACAATTGAAACCACGAAGTAACGAAGCCAGCCTCTTCCTCTTGCTTCTCCTCCTTCTTGCTCTTCGTCTCTTGTATGTTCGGCAAGCTGCCAGCTTGTCGGACTTTTGGCCCACACCCTGTGGGAACAACGAAGACGCTGCAAGCCAACATCGTGGCTGACTCGTTTCGGTTTGAGATCCAAGCCGCGACAAGCTGGCAGCTTGTCGAACAACTTAGCGTCTTCGTGGTGAAAAGCGCTTTCCGCAGGTTGCGTATTCAGATTTAGCGTGCGTGCCAGAGCCGGTCGGGCGCGGGCAGCACCACCCAGCCGTTGTCGCGGCGCAACAGTCCGGCATGCTCCAGTTCTTTGAACAAACGGCTCAGGTGCGCGGGCGTCACCGCGATCAGCGCGGCGAGTTCCTGTTGTTGCAAGGGCAATTGCAACCGCGTGTGGCGTGGTTTGTCAGCCGGTTTGCTGGCGGGCTTGCCGGCTTTCCCACCGCCAAACGCCGCCAATTCACGCGCCATTTGCCAAAGCACTTGTTCCAACCGCTGGCGCGCCGAAGCGCAAACCAAATCGGCGGTGTGCTGCATTTGCTGGGTCAACTCGCGGCACACGGCGGCGTGCCGTTGCCAGGCGAAATCGGCGTCGGTTTTGAACCAGTCCGGATACGCGGCCACCGGCAGGCGATAGATGGCGCAGTCGGTCAACGTGAAGGCCGAACAGGGCGCGGGCACGTGCAACACCGCCGCTGCCGTGCCGAGCCAGGCGCCCGCCATGCGCAACCCGAGCAGGCATTCGCGCCCACTGGCCGCCGTGTGCACCAGTTTCACCAGCCCGTGCTGCAGCACATAAAGCTCGCGCACCGCCACGCCCTGCCGCAGCAGCGCGATGCCGGGCGGGTAATGTTGCGGCGCGCCGTGGCGGTCGAATGGCTTGGCGGTGGCGGATTTGGGCGGTTGTTTCATCGCTTGGTTCTGGTTGTTGTGCCCGCTGCCCGCAGCGCGGCGGCGGCAACGGACACACCGCACCCACAGCCTGCCCGCCGTCGCGGTCAAGTTTGAGCGGTGCCTGCCGGTACATCTCGTAGTGCGCGAAACGTGACGAGTGCTGCAAGAAAATTTCAGATTATTTTTGGGGCTGGCTTGGCGCGGGTGCAGGCTTCCGCTAGAGTGCCCGTGCCACAGCCGTGGTGCCACAGAAGCTGTAACAACGACCATTCGCTTTCAACCAACTTTGGGGAGGGACTTATGTCTCAGCATCTTTGCCGACGCGTGGGATCAATTCTTTTTGTAAGCGCTTTCTTGTTCGGGCTGACCGGGTTTCCCGCTGCCGCCCGCTCTTCCGCGCCAGCCAGGCAAGGCGTTGAAGAGCCAGTGGCGCTGAGTCTGGGGCAGTCACTCGAACGTCAAATGGCGGGCGGCGAAAGCCACAGCTATCGGCTCAAGCTGGAAGCGGGTCAATACATCCGGGTCGAAGTCTTTCAGTACTGGATCAGTGTCGAATTGCGCTTGTTCGATCCGGCGGGCAACTTGCTCGTGACTGTCAAATTACAGACTGAAGACGGGCAGATTGAAATGGTCTCAGCCATTGCGGAGCAAAGCGGCGCTTACAAACTGGAAGTCGTAGCCAGAGGGCACAAAGAACTCCACAGCACCTATAAAATCAAATGCGTGAAACAACAAATTGCGACGCCGGAAGACCGCTTGCTGGTCGAGGCCGACCGTTTGCAGCTCGAGGCATTCAGGCTGGGTCGCCAGCAAAAATGGGAAGAGGCGAAAACTTTAAGCGAACAATCTGTAGCGCGTTATGAGCGGGTTTATGGCAGCAGCGGTCTTGAATTGGTCGAGCCACTCAAGCTGCTGTGGCGCTTGCTCTTTTTCAAAGGCGATCTCGTGGCACTTGAAATTACGAGTAAGCGCATTTTGGCGATCCAGGAAGCCGCACTGGGCCGTGACCATCTCGATGTTGCCGATGGGTTAATAGCCCTAGCCAATTCTGATTGGAATCAAGGGAAGGAGATTGAGGCCAAGCAGTCATTCGAGCGAGCTATGCGGATACGTGCGCAACTGCTCGCCCCGGATGATATGCGGATGGCGCATATTATGATGGGCGTGGCGGCACTGCACCGGGCTTTAAGTGAATTTACGCAAGCCGAAATACTGTTTCGGCAGGCGCTGGCAATCACGACCAAAACACTCGGGCCGGTTAGTTACTCCACCTATGATTTATGGAATAACTTAGGTGAGACGCTCGCGACGCAAGGCGAATATGCAGAGGCGACGCTGGTCTGGGAAGGTGCGGCAGCGAGCGGCGAAAAGTACTTTCCCGGCAGTCCGGTGTTAGGCTCAATTTTGCGGCACCTGGGAGAATTGAATCTGGATATGGGGAACTATGAGCGCGCCAGGTCTTTCTTGCAGCGCGCGCTGCCCATCTATGAGAAACAATGGGGCGCTGAATCTACCTACGCGGCGGATTTGCTAACGGTGTTGGGAAGATTGGATTTTGAACAACAGCTATTTGAAAGCGCCGCACAACTAAATCGGCGCGCGATTTTGTTGCGTGAGAAAGTGCTAGGGAGCGATCACACCGAAGTCGCCACCTCATTGCTTGGATTGGCGAAGGTGCTGTGCGCCCAGCAAAAGTATGATGAAGCTGCGGCCACTTATCAGCGTGCGCAGCAGATCAGCGAAAAGATATACGGTGCGAACGATTGGCGGCTGGGCGTCGTCTGGCGGGATTGGGGCAAGCTTTACCAAGCCAGGGGCGACTATGCAAAAGCCGAGCAACTCATCCGGCGCGCGCTGGGCAGTTACGAGCAATCCTTAGGGTCGAATCATCCTTATGTTTTCGAAGCGCACAGTGATTTGATGGCACTTTGTCTGGCGCAAGACCGGATCAGTGAAGCGTTGCTTGAACAACAACGCGCCGCAGACATCAGCGAGTACAGCTTGAGCCGCAATCTGCTGGCCGGTTCTGAGAATCAGAAGTTGCGCTATCTGGAAAAATTCGCTGCTGAGGTGGATGACACGCTGTCGTTGCATACGCGCCTGCTGCCGAAACAGGCGCCAGCGCTGCAACTGGCCTTCCAAACCGTATTACGCCGCAAAGGGCGGGTCTTGGATGAGATGGGCGCGATGATCCGCCTGTTGCGGCAACGCGCCGGTAGCGAAGGCGCACAGTTATTCAACCAACTTTCCGACAAACTGGCGCAGCTTTCCGCCCTGACGACACGCGGCGCTGAGGCGCGCACCCGCGAGAACTATTTGGCGCAGGTGCGGCAGGTCAACGAAGAGATCGAAAAGCTGCAAGCCGTGTTAAGCGCGCGCAGCCGCGAGTTCCGCACGAGTACACAACCAGTCACCTTGCAAGCCGTGCAGGCTGCCTTGCCAGCGCGGACGGCCTTGGTGGAATTCACCCGCTTCAAATCCATTGATGAAAAACACAGAGACAGGTTTGAGTATCAGTATGCCGCCTACATCCTGCTACCCGATGGCACGTTGCGCTGGGCCTTGCTGGGGAAAGCTGAAACGATTGAGCGCGCGCTGACCGCCTGGCGCGCGGCGCTGGCCCCAAAAGAAGGATCAGCCAACACCCAACCACTGCCAGACGCGCGCAAGCTGGCGCGCCAAGTGGATGCGCTGGTGATGCAGCGCGTGCGTGCCCAGTTGGGCAAGGTGCGGCAAGTCTTCCTCGCCCCGGATGGCGCGCTCAACCTGTTGCCGTTTGCCGCGCTGATTGATGAACGGGGCCGCGAACTGGTGCGCGATTATCAATTCATCTATCTGACCAGCGGGCGCGATTTGTTGCGCTTGCAGACCAGGCACGACAGCAATGCGGATGTGCTGGTGTTTGCCGCGCCCGATTTCGATGACGGCAGCGGGCAAGTGGCGGCCCCGTCCGCAACGGTCGCGGATGACGGGCGGGGCGGAAAGCTGAGCCGGGGCGTGGCGGCGCTTGGACGTTTTGAACCCCTGCCGAGCGCGGGCGCGGAAGCGCAAGCGATCAAACGTCTGTGGCCGCAGGCGCAACTCTTCCTGGACAAACAGGCGACCGAGGGCGCACTCAAACAGGTGCATCGTCCGCAGCTTTTGCACATCGCAACGCACGGGGTCTTTTTGGAAGATCAGAAAAAGGAAGGCAGTGTCGAGAATCCGCTGTTGCGCGCCTGGCTCGCAATGGCCGGCGCGAATCAGCGCAAGAGCGGCGCCAATGACAGGGAAGACGGCATCTTCACCGCTTATGAAGCCGCCGCCCTCGATCTGTGGGGCACCAAACTGGTCGTGCTTTCGGCTTGCGAAACCGGCCTGGGCGAAGTCCACAACGGCGAGGGCGTTTATGGCTTGCGGCGCGCGCTGGTGCTGGCCGGGGCCGAGGCGCAATTGACCAGTTTATGGAAAGTTGACGACGACGTGACGAAAGATTTGATGAGCGCGTATTACGGCAAATTGCGCGCCGAGGTGGGGCGCGCGGCGGCCTTGCGGCAGGTGCAATTGCAAATGCTGACGGGGCCTGACCGGGCGCGGCGCAATCCGTATTTCTGGGCAGGCTTTATCCAACTGGGCGAATGGGCCAATTTGAAAGGGGAGCGCGCGGCCAGTCTGGTGGCTCAGCGCACGACACGGAAGCGGTAACCGGATTGTTTCAACTGTTGCCCGGCAGCTTGGCCGGTGAGCGTGACTTCATATTCGCCGGGTGGCAGTGCGGCGGCGGCGAGCGTCCAGATGACGGCGAGCGCGTCGCCACTCTTGCGCGCGCGCAACTTGCTATGGCGCGCGACGACCGCGCCATTCAAGCCGCGCAACACCGCTGTGCAAGCCGTAGCGCCGGGATCGAAATTGAGCGTGAGTTGTATGGGCAAGCGCGGGGCCGCTGCCGGAACGCGCACTTCCGGCACATCATTGGAGCGTCCGAACGGCAATAAGACGAGGGCGGGAATGGCAACAGGTTTTGGTTGTGTCGAGGCTTTGGGGCCAGGCGTGGGTGGGGTGACAGCAGGTGTGGCCGTGGGTTGGGCTTGCACTTGCGCCAGTGCCTGTTGCAGTGCGGCCATTTGACGCGCGCTCTCGGCTTGTGTGTTTTGCACCTGCGCCAGTTCCTGCCGCAAGCGGCGATTTTCACGGTAAAACCAGCCCAGCGCTGAAATCAGCACGAGCGCGGTGGCTGCTGCCGCCAAAAGCCAATTGTAAGACGACCAGCGCTCGCGCCAGCCTGCCAGCCAGGGGCGCGCGGTTACGGTATCAGCGGCTGCGCGTGCGTTGAGGTTCTGCCGCAGGGCCTGGGCAAAGGCGACTTGTTGCCGGCCTGCGGCTGAGCCTAAAAAATGGCGCTCGAAGCGTTCCCGCGTAGGCACGTCCAGATGACCGCGCACGTAAGCATCAACCAGCTCCTGCTTCACGCCGCGCAACTGCTCGAACTGGGCGTCATCGTTGAAATAGCTGTCTTCAAAGCACGCCTCTTCCTCCTCGGTCAGGCCGCCCAGCAAGTAATTGATGATGGTGCGCTCCGCGTTGTCGTGAACTGTCATTTCATCTTCTCAGTGCGGAAAACCGGCGGTCTGTTGCCGTGCTTAGATCGGTTTTTACTTCGATGTAGGGCAAAAGCCGCGCAGCGGGATAGTACCGCGCGCGTCAGCAAGCGGCGCGTCAAGTCTGGCGGATGGGTGCAGCC
>JACPYM010000005.1 GCA_016196035.1 Acidobacteriota bacterium
GGCCAGCGCCTCTTCGTACTTGTCCATCTTCCGATAGGTCTCTCCGCGTTGCATGATTGTCCAGGCATCTTTCTCATCGAGTGCGATGGCGCGCGTGAAGTCGGCCAGTGCCTCCGCGTGCTTGCCTATCCCCTGATAGGTTAATCCGCGCCACCAAACATTCTTCTCATCGAGTGCGATGGCGCGCGTGAAGTCGGCCAGCGCCTCCGCGTGCTTGCCCATCTCCTGATAGGTCTCTCCGCGATTCGTGATTGCCCAATCATCCTTCTCATCGAGTGCGATGGCGCGTGTGAAGTCGGCCAGCGCCTCCTCGTACTTGCCCATCAACCGATAGGTCTCTCCGCGATTCGTGATTGCCCAAGCATACTTCTCATCGAGTGCGATGGCGCGCGTGAGGTCGGCCAGCGCCTCCTCGTACTTGCCCATCTTCTGATAGGTCTCTCCGCGTTGCATGATTGCCCGAACATACTTCTCATCGAGTTCGATGGCGCGCGTGAGGTCGGTCAACGCCTCTTCCATTTTCTCCACCGACAGATACATCTCACCTCGCAGGGCATGGATCACGCAGCGAGCGGTAGTCGTCAGATCGTTTCGCCGTTCGAGCAAGCTTAGTTTTTCAATGCCAAGCTGAAACTCATCCTGATCATAAGCTCGATGAATACCCACCAGCGTTTCCGCTAAATCCCGCATTGACTGCGATCCTTTTTCGCGCCCACACTGTTGGCAGCACTCTGCAAGCTTTTCGGAAACTCTCCTACGCCAGCGAAACGCATGAAGAAATGCATTCACTGCTGCACCACTGTTGCGATCCGGCTGGGCGCTGAGGGCGTGATAAACGCGCTCACATTCAGCCTGCCGCCACGTCTCGCTGTCATACGCTTCCTTGTTTTCGAGCTTGAGATCGGCTTGCGTTTGCGCGAAGTAGTCCGCCAAGTGTGCATGCGCTCCGTCCGCATCCTTAGGCGTCGTGTTGCGCAAATGGCGCAACATCAACTCGCGCACTTTCTCGTGATAGAACCAGCCGTCCTCGGTATTCCTGCGCACGAAGCTCTGTGTGGCGAGCCAGTTGAAGGTGACAGTTGCATCACTGCCCAATGCGGCGCTGAGAATGTCGCGATTGAAGCGGCGCGGCACGGCGGCCAGCAAGGCTGCCCGCCGGCGCTCTTCCTGCTCGACCCATTGCAGAAAGCGTTCGACCGCATCCTTGCTGACATCGCGCAGTGGCACGCCGGGTTGCGGATTTGTGGCGGCCAGCAGTTCGACCAGCACCGGCAAGCCGCCGGTGTCTTCGTGAATTTGCGCGACCACATGGTCGTCGGTGATCTCGCGGGTGAGCAGATAGGCGCGCGTCTCTTCCGGCGTGAACGGTTCGAGCGGCATGTGACAGATGTCGCCCGCCAAGTCCGTCCAATGCTGCTCCAGCGGCTCGCGCCCGGCGATGACGAAGCTGAGATTGGTGTTGAAATCGCCATGCTCGAAACCGCAAAGCGCCAACAACCACGGAGTCAACGATGCGCTGGTGCGCTCGAAAACATCGAAGAGCAGTAGCACGCGGCGGGAAGCGGTGGCTTTAGCTATCAGTTCCAGCCAAAGCGGCGTGAGAATGCGTTCCGGCTCGCGCAGCAGGCGGACTTCATCTTTGTTGCCCCAACGATCAATTGCGTAATGAGCAAATTGCGACAGCGTTTCGCCCGCCGCTTTTTCATCTACGTGTTCCAGCAGCGGCGAGGCCCCGGGAAAGTGGCGTGCTGATTTGATGGCGGCATCCGTCACCCCGCGCGCAATCAGATCAATGACACCGCGCGGAGCTTTCGGGTCGCCTTCGACCTCTTGCCGCAGTTTGCGGTATTCCTTGTACCGTTCGTCGAAAGCGTTGTGCGTGAATTTAGCTTTGGCTAGCTCTTCGGCTACGCGCCCCATCACGGCGGCGGGCGACGTGTATTCGTCATCGCAAGTGATGACGATGGCGTTGCGCTTGCCAGCGAGATTCTCGAATTGTTTGAGCAAAGTGCTTTTGCCGACACCGCCTTCGCCCGTTACCGAGAGGATCAAGAGCGGGTCGTCGTCCCGCAGGTTTTCCTCAAATTTCCTGAGTTGCTCGCTGCGTCCGACAAAATTCTCTCTGCGGCGGCGTTCGCGCGCCTCTTTGCGCGATTGTGGTTTGTGATTCATGCGTGGCTCTATGTGAAAGCTGCTGATTGAAAACGCGAAGAGGAATGATTTTGGGGCGGAGGCAATATAGTTTCAGGCTGACGCGATTTCAATGGTTGTCCGGCGATGAGCCAGTTGGCTTGCTTGTGGCGAATTGTCACCTGCCCCAGTACAATGCGATTGAAAGGGGTGAAAACGCTATGTCAGTGCTCACAACTACTCAAATCGAAGTACCCCACGAAACGGCACAATTGCTGATGGCGAAGGCCGCCGTGCGCCAACTCTCGCTGGATGAATACCTGCGCATAATGGCGGAGAGCGATAGCTCACCACGGTTGAAGACGCTGGATGAAATCCTTGCGCCCTTCCGCGCTGAAGTCGAGGCGAAAGGTTATTCTGAAAACGATCTCGATGAACTGTTTACTGAGGCTAGAAAAGAGGTCTCTCAGGCCAAACAGGGGTAGGCCAACTGGCGGTAAAAACAGGAATGACCGATGAACACGCAGCCGAAAGAGATCGAATACTACCAAACGCGGGAGGGCGACTCGCCCTTTCGGGATTGGTTTGACGCTTTGAAGGATCGGGCGGCGCAGATGCGTATAGACGCGCGGTTGGCGCGTTTGCGCGGCGGCAATCCGGGCGATGTCAAAGCCGTGGGCGGCGGAGTCTCGGAGTTGCGGATTGATTACGGGCCGGGCTATCGTGTTTACCTCGCAATGGCGGGAGCGACGCTGGTCATCCTGCTCTGTGGCGGCGATAAACGCACGCAAGTTGCCGACATCAAACTGGCAAAGAAATACTGGGCCGATTATCAAAAACGCGCCCCTGAACGTGAGGAACAATGAAGATGGAAGCGAGAGCGGCTGTGAGTTACAAAGAAGATTTGTTGGTGCGGTTGCGCGACCCGGAATACGCCGCAGGTTATCTGAATGCGGTGCTGGAAGAGAATGATGAGGCGGCGTTTCAATTGGCTTTGCGCGATGTGGCGGAAGCCAAACGCATGCCTTTGCCTGCGGCGCAACTGCAGTGGACGGATGTCACCGGCTTGCTGAACGCGCTCGGCATTCGGTTGCGGCTGGATTGGAAGCGCGCCGCATAAGTCGAGCGTTCCGCCAAACGCCGCTTCGTCGCCACCCGAAGCCAAACTTTTCGATTCATCAACACAGGAGCCATTTATGCAGCCACTCATTCGCCTTTTCCCTTTTGCCCTTTGTCTCGCACTCGCGCCCTTCGTTCACGCCCAGGCGCCCGAAGCCACGCGCACTCTGCTCGCCAACGTCGCCAATGCCGACATTGACCCGACGCCGTATCTGGTCAGCGAAAAATATGACGGCGTGCGTGCGCTGTGGGATGGCAAGGCGCTGCGTTCGCGCGCGGGTAACGTGTTTGCCGCGCCTGCGTGGTTCGTAGCCAAACTGCCGCAACGATCGCTTGATGGCGAGTTGTGGATTGGACGCGGGCAGTTTGAAAAGCTGTCGGGCGCGGTGCGCAAAACTACGCCGCTGGATGAGGAGTGGCGGCAGATCAAATACATGATCTTTGAATTGCCTGATACGCCTGGCACGTTTGCCGAGCGTTACGAACAGATCAAACGCATTGTCGCCGCCGCCAACTTCGCGCAACTTGTCGCCGTGGAGCAGTTCCGGTTGCCTGACAACGCCGCGCTCAAACGCAAGCTCGCCGAAATCGTCCGCGCGGGCGGCGAAGGCTTGATGCTACACCGCGCTGATGCGCCTTACGTCACGGGGCGAAACGATGCGCTGCTGAAATTGAAACCATTGGATGATACCGAGGCGACGGTGATTGGCTACGTGCCGGGCAAGGGCAAATACGCGGGGATGATGGGCGCGTTGCAAGTCGAACTGGCGGATGGCAAACGCTTTCAGATTGGGACGGGCTTCACCGATGCGGTGCGCGCGCAGCCTCCGGCGGTTGGCACGTTGATTACGTTTACCTATCGCGGGTTGACGAAAAACGGCTTGCCGCGCTTTGCGAGTTATCTACGGGTGCGGGAAAAGTTCTGATCGTTTGGATGGAGGGTTGGTACGGTACCGCGCGCGTGAGCAAGCGGTGCGTCAATGTTGCGCCATTGGCTTCATTGTGACAGTTCCGCTTGCTCACGCGCGCGGTACCGTCTCGGCGCGCAACCTTTACGCCGCGCGTGGTTCGACTGCGCGCTCTGACCCAACGAAGACTTCCAGCCCACGCGCCGAGGCTGCCACATAAACCGGTGTGAGCGCCTCTGCCAGCGTTTCCGATCCGCGCCAGAACGGGAAGTTGCCCAGCCGTTGCAAGACAGCGGCGTTGACCGGCGGCGTGCGCGCTTCGCCCAGCCAATCGGGTGGCAGCGGCGCGGCTTGCCAAAACGTGGTGGCGTTGAGCGGTTCGGGCGGCCTGGCAAGCACAGCTTCTTCCGCTGCTGCTGCTGGCGTGGCCGCGCCCAGTAATTTGGTAAACGCCGCGCGTTCCATCCCGCGCAATTTGAACAGCAGAAACGGATCGCGGTCGAACTCTTCGCCAATCAAATAATAGACTGCCGCGATGTGTTTGCACGGATTCGACCAGTCGGGACAGGAACAGTCCGTGTGCAAGTCCCCTGACTTGGCGGGGAAGAGCGCGAGATCGGCGGCTTTGAAAACGTCTTCGATTTCCGGCGGCATCTCGCCCGCCAGCAGCTTGGCGGCGAAGATGGCCTGGGTCGAGAGTGCCTTGGCCAGCTTGCGCCAATCGCTATCGGGCATGGCTTTGAGCTTGATCGAGATTTTGTAGGGCTGCGGATAGGAGCCTTGGACTTTGGCTTTGACTTCGCCGGACGCGATGTCAATCGCGAGCACCGAACCGTTGCGCGCATACGAACGGCCCCGGCCCATGCGCGCGCCGATGTCGAAACTTTCCAGCGTGGCGACCCAGCGTTTGCCCCACCAGGTTTCACCAAAGCTGCCGCGTTTGGATTGCGCGCGGATGCCGCCTTTGGCCTTGATGCGCGGTTTGTAATTGCTCCAGTCGTTCCAATAACCCATCTTGATTCCTTTCTGACTTTTTGAGTTCTCCCACGAAGGCACACGAAGAAGCACTAAGAAAACCAGACAATACTTCGTGCTTCTTGGTGTGCCTTCGTGGGCAAGTTTTTTATTCGCTCACTGCTTCCTGCCGCAACGCAAACAACTCTTTCAACGCCTCGTTGGAAAGCTCGGTTAGCCAGCCTTCACCCGTGCCGACGATGCTGGCGGCGAGGGCTTGTTTGCGTTCGATCATCTCGTCAATGCGGTCTTCGAGCGTGCCCGCGCAGAGGAATTTGTGCACCTGCACGTTGCGGCGCTGGCCGATGCGGAAGGCGCGGTCAGTCGCCTGATTCTCGACCGCAGGATTCCACCAGCGGTCGAAGTGGAAGACGTGATTGGCCGCCGTCAGATTCAAGCCGGTGCCGCCCGCCTTCAACGAGAGGATGAACAGAGGCGGGCTTGTTGCGTCAGCTTGTTGAAAGCGTTCGACCATGCGGTCGCGTTGTTTTTTGGCGACGCCGCCGTGCAGGAACAAGACCTCACGGCCAAAGCTTTCTTGCAGATGTTTGCGCAACAGTTCGCCCATTTCAGAAAACTGTGTGAACACCAACGCGCGATCATCGGCGGACAAAGCTTCTTCCAGCATTTCGGTCAAACGCGCCAGCTTGCCCGAACGGCCCGGCAGCGCCGAATTGTCGCCCAGGAATTGCGCCGGATGATTGCAGACCTGTTTCAGCTTGGTCAGCGTTGCCAGCACCATCCCCTTGCGCTGAATGCCTTCGGCGTCGTTCAGCGACTTGCTCATGTCTTCGACGACGGCGGCATAGAGCGAAGCCTGCTCTTTGGTCAGCGTGCAGAAGACTTTCATTTCGAGCTTGTCGGGCAGGTCGGAGATGATCGTCTTATCGGTTTTCAAACGGCGCAGAATGAACGGCGCGGTCGGCCGTTTGAGTTGCTGCGCGGCATCGGCGTCGCGTTGCGCCTGAATCGGGATGAAGTAGTTGCGCTTGAACGCGGCCTGCGTACCGAGGAAGCCGGGGTTCAGGAATTCCATCAACGACCACAGATCGCCGACGTTGTTTTCGACGGGTGTGCCGGTCAGCGCGATGCGGTAATCGCTCTGGATGGCGCGGGCGGCGCGGGCCTGGTTGGTTTCGGCATTCTTGATGTTCTGCGCTTCGTCTAGGATCACGCCCGCCCATTCGACTTGGTCAAACAGCGTCTGATCGCGGTGCAACAACGCATAGCTGGAAACAACAACGGCGTGTTTCTTCGCTTCTTTTTTGAATGCGGCGGCTTTGCTGCGCGTGGTGCCGTGATGCACCAGCACGGGCAAATCGGGCGTGAAGCGCGTCGCTTCTTTTTGCCAGTTGCCGACGACGGACATCGGACAGATCAGCAAGACCGGCTTCTTTGCAGATGGGCCATTCGCGTGCCAGTCGCGCTCGCTCAGCGCCAGCGTCTGCACCGTCTTGCCCAAACCCATGTCATCAGCCAGACACGCGCCCAAACCCCACTGCCGCAAAAACGCCAGCCACGAATAGCCGCGCAATTGATAAGGCCGCAGCGTGCCGTTGAATTCACCGGGCACCGCTTGTTCGTTGAAAGCCGCGCGCCCGTCCAGTTGCGCCAGAAACTCGCCCATCCAACCTTCGGCTTGCACACCTTGCACCGCAATGCCGCCGGGCAATTGATTTGCGCCCAACGCCATTTGCACGACCTCGCGCACGGTCGCCTCGCCGGTCGGATTCTTCTTCCAGAAGGCGAGCGCGGCCTGAATCTCTTCGGCGTTGAGTTGCACCCATTGGCCGCGAATTTTGACGAGCGGCGCTTTGAGCGCGGCCAGCGCGGCGAGTTCTTTCACCGTGAGCGTCTCGTCGCCCAGCGCCATCTGCCAATCAAATTGCACGATGTCGCTGAGCGTCAGGCCGCCGCCCCCCGCCAGCTTCGGACTTTTGACACTGGCGCGCGCCGTCAGCCGCAGCTTCGTCCCCTTGCGCGTCCACCACGCGGGCAACAGCACGCCAAACCAGCCAGGCTTTTTCGGTCAGGAACTGATGCGCGCCCGTCGCGTCGAGTTCATAACCAGCGGGCGCAGCGGTTTTCAAACTCCCTTCGATTTGCGGGCTGAGCGTGCTGGCCTGACCCAACGCCGCCAGCAAGTATTCACGCGCATTGAAGCCGCCGCGTTTCAGCACCGCCGCCGCGCGCCCTTTCGCTTGCCATGCCTCAGCGACCGGCACCAACAAACTCTGTTCATCGGCGGCTTGCAATAAGTAGCGGACTTGCCACGCTGTTGAGGCGCGGCCACGCGGCGACGGAGCTTCAGTTTCATCGCCCGGCTCTTCCAACCGAAAGCACAGGCGGAAAGGTGTGGCAGTCGTGATGGTCAGCGGACGCTGCCAATCGCGCACCTGCGCGGCCAGTTGCCGCAATTCGGCGGGCTTGCCGCTGAGGATGGCCGATGTGCTGCGCAGCGCGTGCAGCCATTGATCGTGCAAGCTGTCGAATTCGCGTTTGGTTTTGCGCGGCGTTCGTGTGCGTGGTTCAGCAGCGACGCTGAACCGCGCCAGATGATCCACCAGCGTGTCGAGCAACTCTTGCAACACCTCCGTTGCCGCCGGAGCCTGCGCCCCATCTTCTGTCATCGCCCGGCAACTGTGTGGCAACGCGCGCGCCAGTTGTGTCACGCGCTGCGCATCGCTCCCAGTCAACAGCGGTTGCCAGCAAGCGCGATACTCCTCGTCTTCCAAGCGCACGCCCGGCATTATCTGTTGCCGTGCCACCAGCGCGCCCGCGAACCGCAAGACCGAAGCGCAATAGGCCAGGTCATTGCCGATCAACACGCCTGGCACCAGCGTCGTTTGCCCTACGCAATGGCAAAGCAACTCGACGGCTTCAATAGTGGCCAGCGGTAACGCCGTGACCGTCCACTTCGTCAACACGGCTTTCGCCGCGTCCACAGGCGGTTCCGCAATCAACGGACTGGAAGCCAGCGCCGCTTGCCCCAGCGCAGGCAGCCAGATGGTTTGCGGCAACGTGTCTGCCGTTTCCAGTTCCAAGTCCGAAAAGACGTCGCCCAGTGCGGTCAGCAAACGTGCGCTGCCCGCGTCATACGGCCAGGGCGCGGCGTTATCCTTTTTGCGTTTAGCTTATGCCAGAACAGTCTTGGCGGGAACCTCGCCCCACAAGAGCAATTGGCCCTGTTGCAGGCTCGCGTGCAAGATCAGCAAGGTGATGTTTCCTTTATGTTTGGGATTGAACGGATCGTGCGGGCATTTCAACATAGCCGCGCACGGCTGCCAAGCGGGCGGCGGCAAGAAGGTGTAAATACGCAGAAATGCAGCCTGGGTACGCACCGCTTCCAGCGTGCAGACTTGGCGTGTGACGGATGGAGGCCGCAGGCAAACCCTCCGGCATGGTCACATCCGCTGCCAAGCCTGCACGCTGACAGCGGCACGCATCAGATAACACCTACGCTTGGCCAGCCAGCGCCAATCAAGTTTCAAACTATCTCCGAATCAAATGGCCGGAACTCTGCGAGAAGCTGGAAATCGCCTGGATTTTTCGTTTGAACAGTGAAGCCGTGGCTGGCGACGGACATCGCAATCAGCGCGTCATTTGTCAGGCGCGCCCTGCCGACCAGATTGAACCCATACTTCTGCCCGACTTTGGCAAGCACCTGTCCGGCGCTCGTCCAATCGCGGCGGTCTGGCACCAACAGCCGCCCAATCTGCAAGAACTCGCGTTCCATTCGTTGTAAATCCCATCGCACCTTTGCATCCACCGCGCCGACGTAAAGCTCTTCCAGCACGACCACGCTCAACCACAACGGACGTGTTTGCCGATCGCCGGTGCGCACCGCCCGCCGCAGTCCAAGGATGGCGGCATCACCCTGCCGCAGCGCCGAAATATAGACCGAAGTATCAAAGAGGATGCCGGACAAAGCTTATCCCTCCGCTTCGCCAAGTCTGCCAAAGACATCCTTGATGACGGCACCGCTTTTGATGAAGCGCTCCGTGGCCGTCCAGGCGCGCCGCTGGCGTTCGTGCTCGGAGATCACTTCTTCGAGGGCGCGTTCGATGGTTTCAGCCTCGGTCTGGGTGCCGAGCACCTTCTGAGCGCGTTTGATTTTGGTTTCGTCAAGCGCGTAGCGCTTCTGCTTGATCGCTGAATTGCGTGCCATGCTGAAATGCTCCTTTCGCGAGCAGCATACGGCGAAGGGTATGTGCCGGGCAATGAATCTTTTGATGGCTCGTCCGGCTTATTCTTGGCGGCTTAGATCGGTTTTCACTTCAGTGTAGGGGAAATTGCGCCACGAGACGGTACCGCGCGCGTCAGCAAGCGGAGTGTGGGATGGCAGCCAATGATCTGGCAGTGATGCGCCGCTTGCTGACGCGCGCGGTACCGTCTCAAGGCTTCGCCCATCACGTACACGCGATTGCAAACCGATCTAGCGGCGAGGACACCGCTACAGCTTAGGCGGGCAATTGCGCGCAAGTGATGCTGGTAATTCAGCTCCAAGCAAAAGACAATGCCGGCCAATGAAGTAACCACATTCAGTTTTCGGAAGAGAAATAAGGTCATGAACCATTCCAAACGTATTTGGCTGCCCGCCGCCGGACTTGCTCTTGCATTCACCTTGCTGCCGTTTTGGACAGCCGCACAACAACCTCGCCCCCAGCCTCAACAATCCTTGGCGCAAGCTCCCGCTGACGATGTCTTGCGCGCCGCGCCGCCGCTGGCGCGCTTGTTCGCCTTGGATGCCTACACGCAATACGAATTGCTGGATGATCCTGAGTCGCACGCCTTCCGCATCGTCTTCTTGCCGCAGGAGACGCGGGCCGGGGCGACGCTGCTCATCAATGGCACGCGGCACGGGAGTGATGGCGGGGGCATTGAGGTCTACGATCCGCGCACGGGCGAGCCGTTGAAGTTCGAGTATATCGGCGGTGAAGAGGCGCAGGCGCGCAAGCTGCCGGGCCAGTTCGTGCCGGAAGATCATTACATCGTGGCGCAGTTGCCGCGGCCTGTGCCGGTGGGCGGCGAGGGGCGCGTGTTGATTATAAAGACGTACAAGGATGCGCGGACGTATTACGCCGAGGGCGGGCAGATTGTCTGGGTGCGGGCGCTGAGCGCAATGCGCTTTGGTGTCGTGTTGCCGCGCGGGTATGCGTTCGCTTCAGCCAACATCGCATCGCAGGTGACGACGCTGCCGGATGGGCGGTTGAAGCTGTCGTTGACCAATCCGAGCGGCGGCGGTTCGCCGATTACGATTCGGGCGCGGAAGACGGCTGTGACGTTTGAGGGGCTGCCGGATTGGGAGAAGAGCCGCGACAAGGCTTGGGATGACAGCCGGACGCTGTACGATTTGGACGCGCCGGAGACGCATCGGTTCCGCGTTGAGCAAACTTACAGCGAGATGCGCAAGGGCGAGCGCGTCCGGCTGAACAATGCGCCTGCGCTTGATTTGAAGGTCATTGATTTGGACACGGCGCAAGCGTTGAAGTTGGCGAAAGAGGGCCGGGCAGTCGTCGCCAAACTTGAAGTGCCTATCGTGAATGAGCGGCAGAGCGCGCGATTGAAAGTGGGCGGCAGCGTCGCTGATCCGTTGGCGTATAGCGTGGCGAAAGGGACGTTGCGCTTTCAACGCACGGTGACAGGCTTGCGCAATACGATCTTGCTGCCTGCGGGTTGGGAGGTGGCGAGCGTGTCGCAGCCGTGTACATTGGGGACGTATCAGGGGCGTGCGTTTGTGGCTTTGGTGAACATTCAGCAAGAGGATGCGGTGAAAGTCGGTCTTACCGCGCGCCGGGAAGGCGGCGAGGGCCAGCCACGTTAGGTTTCAGGCCGTCGCCCACGCTTGCGCGCCGCCGCTTTTGAGATTTTTGCGGGCGGGCCGTGAAAAATTGAGGCGCATGATTGCGCCGCCGCTTCGCTGCTTGACAGAGATGCGGAGCGTATGGAAAACTCCGCCTCTCAAATTCGGGAATTCACAAACTTCGAGTTTGCCAAGCTAGTCCAGATAACTTAAACGCAACGACAATCCGCGAAGATGGAGGCTTTTCTATGCCGCAACTCTTTCGGCGCAGCAGTAACACGCTTGCGCGTTTGAGTCTTGTGCTCGTCGTGTTGGCGGCGGGCGGCGCCGGGTGGGCGCTACTTGAATTGCAACGTTCGTCCTATATTACACAGGCATTTGTGGCCCGCGATCAGCCGGTTCAGTTTTCCCATAAACACCACGTGGGGGATGACGGCATTGATTGCCGTTATTGCCATCTCACGGTTGAGACGGCGGCCAGCGCTGGTTTGCCTCCGACAAAAACGTGCATGAATTGCCATTCTCAATTGTTTTCCAATACCCAGTATCTGGAGATCGTGCGCGCCAGTTGGAGAAATAATCAGCCCATCAAATGGACCAAAGTGCACGACTTGCCCGACTTCGCTTATTTCAATCACAGCATTCACGTCAACAAAGGCGTCGGCTGTTCGACCTGCCACGGGCGGATTGATGAAATGCCCGGCATTTGGAATGTTTCGTCGTTGCAAATGGAGTGGTGCATTCAATGCCACCGCAACCCCGAAGCGGTGCTGCGTGACAAGAAAGACATCACCAATATGGAGTGGCAGGCCGGACCCGATCAGGCCGTCAAAGGCAAAGAGCTTGCCCAAAAATACAACATTCAGTCGAAAGAAGTGCTGACGAGCTGTTCGACTTGCCATAGATAACAGTTGTCGGTGGGCGGTATTCGGCTGTGTAGGCGCAGCACCGGCTACCGACGACTGAAGACTGACTACCGAGTTGGAAAACAATGTCTCATCGAGAACATCATCCTGAACTTGAGCCGATTCGCGCAAAGCTCAAAGAGGCCAAAGGCCGTGAATTCTGGCGCAGCCTGGAAGAACTGGCCGACACCGAGCGCTTCAAAGAGTTTTTGCACCGCGAGTTTCCCGCTTTGAATGCGCCGGAAGGGGATCCGTCCTGGCTTGATCCGGCTGGTCGGCGCAGCTTTTTGAAGCTGATGGGCGCTTCGATGGCGTTTGCCGGCTTGACCGCTTGCACGGTGCAACCGACCGAACTCGCCGTGCCGTATGTGCAGAACCCGGATGGATACTTGCCGGGCAAATCCTATTTCTTTGCGACGGCGATGCGTTTGCACGGCGTGGCCGAGGGCCTGCTGGTCGAAAGCCACGAAGGCCGTCCGACCAAGATCGAGGGCAACCCCGAACACCCGGCCAGCAAGGGCGGCACGAGCGTGCTGTCGCAGGCTTCGATTTTGAACCTCTATGATCCTGATCGCTCCCGGTCGGTGCTTTATAAAGGTTCGACGGCGCGCTGGGGCGATTTGCTGGATGCCTTGCGCGGTGTGCTGGACACACAGCGTCCGAAGAAAGGCGCCGGGTTGCGCATCCTGACCGAAGCGACGACCTCGCCCACGCTGGGCGCACAGTTCAAAGCGCTGCTGACCGACCTGCCCGAAGCCAAGTGGCACCAGTACGAGCCGGGCGGCCCGAATGAAGCGCGGCTGGGCAGCAAGCTGGCGTTTGGGCAGATGCTCAATACCGTTTACAAATTCGATCAAGCGGATGTGGTCTTGTCGCTCGACGCCGATTTTCTAGTCGAAGGGGCGGGCAATTTGCGCTATGCGCGTGACTTCATCAATCGCCGCCGGTTGGTTGATGGCAAGACGGAAATGAATCGCCTGTACGTGGCCGAAAGCACGGTGACGCGTACCGGGGCCAAAGCCGATCACCGTTTGCCCATCAAAGCCAGGGAAGTCGAAAACCTTGCGCGGGCCGTGGCTGCCGAAGTCGGCGCGCCAGGCGTCAGCGGCAGCTTGAGCGGGGAAGCCGATAAATTTGCCAAGGCCGTGGCCAAAGACTTGAGCGCCCACAAAGGCAAATGCATTGTGGTTGCTGGTCAGCACCAACCCGCTGCGGTGCACGCCTTGGCGCATGTCATCAACGCCGCGCTTGGGAATGTTGGTCAGACGGTAGTGCACACCGCTTCGCTTGAAGCCGCGCCAGCCGACCACGGCGCTTCGATCTCTGAGCTAACCGCCGCCTTGAACGAAGGCAAAGTCGAAGTGCTGGTCATCATCGGGGCGAATCCGGTTTACACCGCGCCGCACGATTTGAAATTCGGCGACGCGCTGCAAAAAGCCGGGTTGCGCATCCATATGGGTTCGCATCACGACGAAACCGGCGAGCTTTGCCATTGGCATATTCCCGAAGCGCATTACCTGGAAGATTGGAGCGATGCCCTGGCTTACGATGGCACTGTTTCGATCATTCAGCCGCTGATCAAACCGCTTTACGAAAGCAAATCGCCGCACGAACTGATCGCGGCGCTGGCCGGGTATGCGACCAAAACCAGTTACGATCTGGTGCGCGACACTTGGAAGGCGCGGCTCGGCGCGGACTTTGAAGCCAAGTGGAAAAAAGCCCTGCACGACGGGTTGGTCGAAAACACGGCCTTGCCCGCCTTGCCGCTCGATCAAGTCGCGCTCAAGAGCGATTGGTCGGCCAACGCCAAGCCCACTGCCCAGAATGACCGCGAAATTGTCTTCCGCCTTGACCCAAGTGTTCACGATGGCCGTTATGCCAACAATGGCTGGTTGCAGGAAACGCCCAAGCCGCTTTCAAAAGTAACCTGGGACAACTACGCGATCATCAGCCCGAAGACAGCCACTGAATTGGGACTGGCCCCCGATAAAGAATGGCATGCCACCAAGGCGAACCTGATCAACCTCAAGCACGGCACTGAAGAGTTGGCGCTGCCAGTCTGGGTTCAACCCGGGCAGCCGGATAATTCGATCACCGTGTTTTTGGGCTACGGACGCAAGCGCGCGGGCAATGTCGGTACCGGGACGGGCTTCGACACCTACCGGCTGCGCACCAGTGCCGAGCCGTGGATTGCCACCAATGGAGTCAGCTTTGCAGCCGCTTCTGGCACTTATGTCCTGGCGACGACGCAAGAGCATTTCAACATTGACACTTCCGGTCTGGAAGAAGGCGACTTGCAACCGCGCCACATCGTCCGCACCACGGTGCTTGAAGAGTACAAGAAAGACCCGCAGAGCGTGCATCACGGCGCGCATAAGCCGGGCAAGGAACTGACGATCTACAAGCCGGAGCAGTACCCATACAATGGTTATGCCTGGGGCATGACGATTGATATGAATGCCTGTATCGGTTGCAATGCCTGCATCGTGGCCTGTGTCTCTGAAAACAACATCGCGGTCGTGGGCAAAGATGTCGTCACACGCGGACGCATCATGCATTGGCTGCGGATTGACACCTATTTCAAAGGCGACACGGTCAACCCGGAAGTCTACTTCCAACCGATGCTCTGCCAGCATTGCGAACAGGCGCCTTGCGAGGTCGTTTGTCCGGTCAATGCCACGGTTCACGATGCCGAAGGGTTGAACGTCCAGGTTTATAACCGCTGCGTCGGCACGCGCTATTGCTCGAACAACTGCCCCTACAAGGTACGCCGCTTCAACTATCTGTTGTACGGCGATTGGGAGTCGCCGAGCTTGAAGAATGTGCGCAATCCGGACGTGACCGTGCGCACGCGCGGTGTGATGGAGAAGTGCACTTACTGCACGCAGCGCATTCAGCAGGGCAAGATCGAAGCCGAGAAACAGAACCGCAAAGTGCAGGATGGCGACATTCAAACCGCCTGCCAAACCGCCTGCCCGACGGAGGCGATCATCTTTGGCGACATCAATGATCAGAGCGCGCGCGTCCATAAGCTGAAGAACGAAGCGCGCAATTACGAAGTGCTGGCTGATTTGAATACCCGGCCGCGTACCAGCTATTTGGCTGAAATCCGCAACCCGAACCCTGAATTAGCCGGGTCGGCGAGTGGCAGCCACGGCTCAGCAACTACGGGCGGGGAGGCAAAACATGGCTGAAGAAGTGATGAGAAACAAAGACGTTGATCCGCGTCCGCCGTTGATCGGGCCGGGACACGACGTCCGTTCGATTACCACGAAGATCATAGATATGGTCTTCATGCGTGGGTTCAAAAAGGGCTGGATTTTCGGCTTCGCCATTTCGTTTTTGGGCGCGTTGATGTTGTTCAACACGATTGCCTACCTGGTGCTAAAAGGTGTGGGCATTTGGGGCAACAACATCCCGGTCGGCTGGGCCTTCGACATTATCAACTTTGTTTGGTGGATCGGCATCGGCCACGCGGGCACTTTGATTTCGGCGATTCTGTTGCTGCTGCGGCAAAACTGGCGCAATTCGATCAACCGCTTTGCCGAAGCCATGACGCTCTTTGCCGTGGCTTGCGCGGGCTTGTTCCCAGCGCTGCACACGGGCCGTCCGTGGGTTGACTATTACCTCTTCCCGCTGCCGAACACGATGGGCATGTGGCCGAACTTCAAAAGCCCGCTGATGTGGGATGTGTTTGCGGTTTCGACCTACGCCACGGTGTCGGCGATTTTCTGGTTCATCGGTCTGATTCCGGATTTTGCCACGATGCGCGACCGGGCGAGCGACAAATGGAAGCGGCTGGTCTTTGGCCTGTTGGCGATGGGCTGGCGCGGCGATGCGCGGCACTGGCATCGTTATGAAACGGCGTATCTGCTGCTGGCCGGGCTTTCGACGCCGCTGGTGCTTTCGGTGCACACCATCGTTTCATTCGACTTCTCGATTGGCATCGTGCCGGGCTGGCACGCGACGATCTTTCCGCCCTACTTTGTGGCGGGCGCGGTCTATGCCGGATTTGCGATGGTGCTGACCATCGGCTTGCCGCTGATCAAGTTTTATCACCTCGAAGATTTCATCACCAAACGGCACATCCGCAATATGTGCAAGGTCATGCTGACCACTGGGCTGATCGTGGTTTACGGCTACGGAATGGAAGCCTTCTTTGCGATGTATGCGGGCAGCACCTGGGAAGATTTCATGTTCAAGAATCGCACGATGGGGCCGTATGGGTGGGCGTACTGGCTGCTACTCTTGTGCAACTTCCTGGTGCCGCAGTTGCTGTGGTTGAAGCGCTTCCGCGACAATCAAGTCGTGCTCTTCGTCATCTGCATGTTCATCAACGTGGGCATGTGGCTGGAACGCTTCGTCATCATCGTGACCAGTTTGAATCGGGACTTTCTGCCGGGTTCGTGGCGGATGTACCACCCGACGCCTTTCGATTTCTCGATGTTCTTCGGCACGATTGGCTTCTTCCTGACGTTGATGTTCTTGTTCATCCGGTTCGTGCCGATCATCCCGATTTTCGAGATGAAGGCGCTCTTGCCTGAAACCAAAGTGGACGAACACACGGTGGCTGAGAAAGAGAAGAGCATCGGTGGCGCGGTTGTGCCGTCACCCTCGTATGGAGATTGATATTTAGTGGTCAGTGGTCAGTGGTCAGTGGTCAGTTCAACCGGCCACTGACCACTGACCACTGACCACTGACCACTGCCTTATGAACAAATCAGAAGAAAAAGGCATCTACGGCGTCATCGCGGAATTCGACGATCCGAATTCGATTGTGGCCGCCGCGCGCAAAGCGTATGCGTCGGGCTATCGCCGCCTCAACGCTTATTCGCCCTATCCGATTGAAGAGTTGTCCGAAGCGATTGGCTTTCATAAAGACCGTGTCGCGCCGGTCGTGTTTGTGTCGGGCCTGCTGGGGCTGATCGGCGGATTTACGATGATCTATTGGATGACGGCGATTGATTATCCGCTCAACGTGGGTGGCCGTCCGTTGCTGAGTTTGCCGGCGTGGATTCCGATTATGTTCGAGTGCACGGTGCTGCTGGCCGCGTTCGGCGCGGTGATCGGGATGCTGGCGATGAACCGGCTGCCGCAACCTTATCATCCGGTATTCAACGTGCCGAGTTTCAACCGGGCTTCGACGGATCGCTTTTACCTTTGCGTGAAAGCTGATGATCCGAACTACAGCCATGACGGCACGCGAGCCTTTCTCGCCAGTCTGGGCGCGCGGGAGGTGAATGATGTCGCAAACTGAGAAAGCAAAAAGCAAAAGTCAAAAGTCAAAAGTCAAAAATGGTTTGCCTTGTGCTGCCCTTTGCCTGGAAGCGCGCGGCCACTTCAGGCGCAAATCATTTTTGCTTTTTGCTTTTTGCTTTTTGCCTTTTGCCTTGACTGCCTGCCGCCAGGACATGCACGACAACCCGAAATACAAAGCCTACCGCGATGGCGGGATGCGCGAGTATCCGGCAGGCGTAGTAGCGCGCGGTTCGATAGCCGCCAACCCGGCTGCGCCGCCTTCCGCGATGGGGAATGCGCAGCAAGTGCAAACCGTCAACGCCGTGGTGGCCGGTGATCCGAGCGCCGCACCGACGCCGATTGTGATTCCCAAAGGCGAAGATGCGTTCCCGTTCAAGGTCACACAGGAAATTCTGGATCGCGGCCAGGAGCGGTTCAATATCAATTGCGCGCATTGCCACGGCAAACTGGGCCGGGGCGACGGCATGATTGCGTTGCGCGGCTTCAAAAAACCGCCGTCCTATCACGATGATCGCCTGCGCCAGGCACCCGCCAGCTATTTTTACGATGTGATGACGAACGGCTTTGGCGCGATGTCGGATTATGCCGCGCAGGTCACGCCGGAAGATCGCTGGAAAATCGCCGCCTACATTCGGGTGTTGCAATTGAGCCAGCGCGCCGATTTCAACACGTTGCCCGAAGCCGATAAGGAGAAGGTGCGCGACGCCGCGACACAGAAACCGGCGGCGACCGGGCACGGCGCAACCGCCGAACACGGCGGGGAAAAGAAAGCGGAAGAACACGCGAAGTAATCGCAGTCCGTATTGAACCCGCATTGAAGAGGACGAATTTAAGCATGAACGAGAACTATGCTCCTCCGGCAGAACTCGGAGGAATTCAAACCAAAGCCTTGATCGTTGGCCTGCTGGGTTTGGTCATTGGGTTGGGCGGCGCGGCGGCCACGGGCGGCAAGGAACTGGCGTTGCAAGCCTATCTGGTCTCTTACGTTTTCTGGGTTGGCATCTCGTTGGGCAGTCTGGGGCTGCTGATGGTGCAATACCTGGGCGGCGGCGGCTGGGGCTTGGTGATTCGCCGCATTTTAGAAGCGGGCGCGAGTACGCTCTGGCTAATGCTGGCGGGCTTCCTGGTGGTGATTTATGGGATGCTCAATGGCGGACTGTATGAATGGGCGCATCCCGTCGGACATCTGGCCGAGTTGATGCAAACCAACAAGCAGTGGGCCTTCAAAGCCAAGTGGCTGACGCCGACCGGCTTCATCGTGCGCGGGCTGATTTACTTCGGCATCTGGCTTTTGTTGACGACGAAGCTGCGCGGCAATTCGCATAAGCAAGACCAGACGGGCGACCGCGCCTATTTGCAAAGCTCGCAGAATTGGAGCGGCCCCGGCTTCCTGGTCTTCGCGTTGTCGCTGACCTTTGCGGCGATTGATTGGGTGATGTCGCTGGATGCCGAGTGGTATTCGACCATTTTCGGAATGTTGATGCTGGCGGGTTGGGGCGTGGCGACGATTGCGTTGATCATCTGGATTTGCGTAACGCTGGCCAAGCGGGATGATCTGCGGCACGTTTATCAATCCAAGCTTTTCCACGATCTGGGCATGCTGCAACTCGCGCTCGTGATGGTCTGGGCGTATTTCTCTTTCTCACAATTGGTCATCATCTGGTCGGGCAACTTGCCGGAAGAGATTCCCTGGTTTCTAGAGCGGTTCAAAGGCGTCTGGCGTTACTTGGGAGTGGCGATCATCCTGCTGCATTTCGTGATGCCGTTCCTGCTCTTGCTCTCGCGCGATTTGAAGCGCCACGCCAACCGCTTGAAGTGGGTGGCCCTGTTGCTGCTGGGCATGCGCTTCTTCGATTTGATGTGGATAATGGTGCCCGAATTCCAGAATCGCCACGACCACGTCAATGACCATTTTGTGGATGGCCTGTGGTGGTATGTCGCCATGCTGTTTGGCATGGGCGGCATTTGGCTCTGGTGGCTGGTGGGGCAGTTGCGGCAACGTTCGCTGTTGCCGGTCAATGATCCGCAGTTGCAGGAAGCGTTGGCAGCGGGCGGTCATCACTAACTCGAACACCAGTGCGGTACCGCGCGCGTCAGCAAGCGGGTGATTTTGCAAGGTAGCCGCTTGCTGACGCGCGCGGTACCGCACCGATCCTGAAAAGTATGAGCACACCTAACGACAAACACGGAAAAGACCTGCTGCCAGAGGATAGTGGCGTAGTCATTAAGCCGATTGCCTGGTTTTTGATCATCTTGACGCTGGCGACGGCTATGGTTTACGTCATCATCAAAGGCATGACGGTGGTTTTCAATCGAGTTGATCAGGCCACCTATCCGGCTGCCCCGCCGCTGCCAGGCGGCGGCCAACGCACGCAACGCGAACCGCTTTTGCAAGGCGCGCCTAAAGAGCCGGGATCGAAAGATGCCTCGCTGCTGCCCCTGGACGAAATGCGTGAGTATCGCAAAAAGACCGAGGCCGATCTCACGTCCTATGGTTTTGTGGCGGGCAAAGAAAATGTCGAAGCGCACATCCCGGTCGAGCGCGCCAAACAGTTGCTGCTCGAACGCGGCTTGCCGGTAAAAGCCGAGGCGGCGGTGTCTGAGTTGGCTACGGCAGAAAAGACGCGCGCGCAATTGTCGAGTTCAGATGCGAGCGCGGGCCGGTTAATCGGTAAGCAATAGTTGTTGGGGTGGCACAGCATCACTGGCTGTGTCTGAAAGCAGATTTAGCAGTATGAAAACCAAAATAGGACTTGCGCAGAGCACGAGCGAGATTGCCACAGAGGCACAGAAGCACAGAGCTTTATTACAAGTCTGGTGGGGTTCTCTGTTTTTCTCCGTGTCTCCGTGCCTCTGTGGCAAACCCTTGCGTAAGTCCTACAAAAGATCATTGTGGATGGTGCGCAGCCTCCTGCTTTCGCTCTTTGTAAATGGAATCGTTTGGGCGCAACCGGCGGGCGTGCGACCGCCGATGTTGCGCGATGTCGGCATTGACCAGTTGCTTAATAACCAGGTGCCGCTCGACCTGGAGTTTGTGGACGAAACCGGCAAGGCGGTGAAACTGAAAGACTATTTCACCGACAAGCCGGTGCTGCTGACCTTGGTTTATTACGATTGCCCGCAGTTGTGCAATCAGGTGCTCAACGGCGCGACAGGCGCATTGAAGACGCTGCCGATGACGCCGGGCAAAGATTTTATATGGCTGACGGTCAGTTTCGATCCGCGCGAGCAACCCGAACTGGCGGCGGCCAAGAAAGATAGCTATTTGCAACGCCTGGGTAAAAAAGAAGCTGCGGCGGGCTGGCATTTTCTGACCGGTAGTGAACCGGCGATTAAAGCGCTGGCGCAAGCGGTCGGCTTCCGTTTCTTGTGGGATCCGGCGAAAAAGCAATATGCGCACGCCAGCGGCATTATGGTGCTGACGCCTGAAGGCAAGGTTTCGCGCTATTTTTATGGGATCGAATTTGCGCCGCGCGATTTGCGCCTGGGTTTCGTGGACGCTTCGCAGGGCAAGGTCGGATCGCTGGCCGACCAGATCATCATGTACTGTTACCAGTACGACCCTGAGTCCGGCACCTACAGTCTGGTGTTGATGCGGGTCTTGCGCATCTTCGCCAGTCTGACCTTGCTCACGTTAGTCGCATTATTTTTTTATCTGCGCCGGAAGACGAAACAGAAAGAGGCGCAATGGGCACAAGCAGCGCACTGAGCGTTGCGACAGTAGTATTTCAAACCTAACGGACATTATGAATCCAGTGGCGTTACTTCAAGTGCAGTTAATTCCCGATCAGGCTTCGACCTTTGCGGTTGAGGTAGACCTGTTTTACATCGCGTTGTGGCTGCTGACCATTGTCTTCTCAATTGGAGTGGCGGCGGCGGCGGCCTATTTGATGCACAAATACAAACGGCAGCGCACGGATCAGATCGGGGTGAACGTGCACGGCGCCATGATTCTGGAAGTTACCTGGACGGTGATCCCGTTCATCATGGCCATGGGCATTTTCCTGTGGGGCGCGAAACTTTACTACGAGATGTACAAAGACCCGCGCGATGCGATGGAGATTTATGTCACCGCCAAACAGTGGATGTTTCGCGCGCAGCATCCCGATGGCCGCCGCGAAATCAACGAATTGCACATCCCGATGGGCCGCCGCATCAAGCTGACGATGACGAGCGAAGATGTCTTGCACGCCTATTTCATCCCGGCCTTTCGTACCAAGGCCGACATCGTGCCGGGCCGTTACACCTCGACCTGGTTCGAGGCGACCAAGCCGGGCAGTTATCATCTGTTTTGTGCGGAGTATTGCGGCACGCAGCATTCCGGTATGGTCGGTACGGTTTACGTAATGGAACCCGCCGAGTATCAAGCCTGGCTGGCGGATGGCAGCGGCAATATCGCTCCCGCCGAAGTGGGCAAAAAAATCTTTGCCACGATGGGCTGCAACACCTGCCACAAAGAAGACAACAGCGGACGCGGCCCCTCGCTCTTGGGCGTTTATGGCAGCCAGGTCAAGTTGACCAGCGGGCAAGCGGTTTTGGCGGATGACGCGTATGTGCGCGAATCCATTCTGCGCCCGCACGTGAAAATCGTGGCGGGGTATCCTTTGATGATGAGCACTTATCAAGGTCAGTTGACCGAAGAACAAATTGTGCAGGTCATCGCCTATCTGAAATCTATCGGGAAACAGGAAGCCAATGCGGCTGGGGCTGCGGCTCCGGCTGCTCCCGCGACAGGCGCGCCAGCACTGGCTGCTCCGGCAGCGGGTGCGCCTGTGCCACCGGCTGGGGCGGCTGCGAAACCTGTGACCAGACCGGCGACCAAACCGGCCAACTAAGCTTGGTCAAGCGGATTGATTCGGGCACTTATGTGGCCTGAGTTTGTATAGTCATTATTTCTTTCAAGCGGATTTGTGCGCTGAACGTGGCAGCCTGAAGAAGAGGCCGCCGCCGCCGCGCTGAAGCACTACAAAAGGGCATTGCTATGGAAATCGCCGCAAACATTGGGCCTGTAAACGCGGAAGCCGAAGAGCGTGTGACATATCTGAACGTCGACCATACGGTTAAATCCTGGTTGTTGACGCTGGATCACAAACGCATCGGTCTGCTCTATCTATTCGGTATTTCGTTTTTCTTCATGATCGGCGGCATCTACGCCAGCATCATCCGGTTGGAATTGATCACCCCGAAGGGCGATTTGTTGACGGCAGAGACCTATAACCGTGTCTTCACCATGCACGGGGTCATCATGATCTTCTTCTTCTTGATCCCGTCCATTCCGGCGACGCTGGGGAACTTTCTGTTGCCGCTGATGCTGGGCGCCAAAGACGTGGCTTTCCCGCGCCTCAATCTGATGAGTTGGTATATCTACATGATCGGCGGCGCGCTGATGATGTACACGCTGATCAATGGCGGCATTGATACCGGCTGGACGTTCTATCCGCCCTACAGTTCGATCTATTCAAACAGTCAGGTCACGCTGGCGGGCGTTTCGATTTTTATCACCGGGTTCTCGTCCATTCTGACGGGGCTGAATTTCATGGTGACGATCCACACGATGCGCGCGCCAGGGCTGACCTGGTTCCGCTTGCCGCTGTTTGTGTGGGCGCATTATGCAACCAGCTTGATCCAGATTCTGGGCACGCCGGTCATCGCCATCACAGTGCTGGCGCTGGCGTTTGAACGCACCTTACAGATTGGCATTTTCGATCCGAAGCTCGGCGGCGATCCGGTTTTGTTCCAGCACATGTTCTGGTTCTATTCGCACCCGGCGGTTTACATCATGGTGTTGCCGGGCATGGGCGTGATCAGCGAGATCATCGCCAGCATGTGCCGCAAGCCGATTTTCGGTTATCACTTCGTCGCCTTCTCGTCGTTGGCGATTGCGGTGTTCGGCTTCCTGGTCTGGGGGCATCACATGTTCACCAGCAGCCAGTCCATGTATGCCGGGATGGTTTTCTCGCTTATCACTTACGCCGTGGCGATTCCGTCGGCCATCAAAACCTTCAACTGGACGGCGACCATCTACAAAGGTTCGGTCTCGTATGACACGCCGATGATCTATGCCCTAGGGTTTCTGGGCTTGTTTACCGTCGGTGGCATGACGGGTTTGTTCCTGGCGGCCATGGGCTTGGATGTGCATTTGCACGATACCTACTTCGTCGTGGCGCACTTCCATTACGTGATGGTAGGCGGTCAGGTCATCGCCTATTTGGGTGGCTTGCATTTCTGGTGGCCGAAGATCACGGGCCGGATGTATCCCGAAGTTTGGGGGCGTATCTCGGCAGTTATCGTTTTTCTGGGGTTCAACCTGACTTTCTTCCCGCAATTCGTGCTGGGCTATTTGGGCATGCCGCGCCGCTATCACGCCTACTCGCCCGAATTTCAGGTGATGCATATTCTCTCGAGCGCGGGGGCTTCGATCCTGGCGGTAGGATTTTTGATGCCGCTGGTTTACCTATCCTGGTCAATCAAGTACGGCGAAAAAGTGGGCGACAATCCCTGGGGGGCCTGCGGGTTGGAATGGGAGACTTCTTCGCCGCCGCCGCCTGAGAATTTCACCTATACGCCCGTGGTCGAACACGAAGCGTATTCCTTCGAGCACGTCAAAGCGATCAAGGAAGCAGGGAACAAAGTTATCGTTTCGGCTTAACTGACGTGCGTTGTACAGCAGGCTGCCAGCCTGCTGCGGCCACCGGCGCTAGTTTTTATCGGTTGCCAGGGCGCACACGTTCCAAGCTGCAGCAGGCTGGCAGCCTGCCATACATTTTCTCAAGGAGAATCACCTTGTCTGAACACGCAGCACACGTACCCGGACTGCAACATCATTTCGCCACGATGGAGCAGCAGAAAGAGGCGGGCACCATCTGAATGTGGGTCTTCCTGCTGACCGAATTGATGTTCTTTGGCGGCCTGTTTCTGGCGTATACCATCTTTCGGGCCACCTATCCGGAAGGGTTTCTATTCGGCAGCCACCTGCTCAACGTCCCGCTGGGCGGCACGAATACGGTCGTGCTGATCGTCAGCAGCTTGACGATGGCGATGGCCGTTTACTATTCGCAACTCGGCGATAAAAACAAAGTCGTGTTTTTTCTGGTCATCACGTTAATCCTGGGCTGCACGTTTTTAGGGATCAAGTATGTCGAATACAGCGCGAAGTTCGAGGATCATCTCTTCCCGGCGCTGACCTGGTATCACCCGCCGACCGAAGGTCCGCACGGCATACCGCTCGAATTGCAGCAGCAGGTGCGGGTGTTTCTCTGGATTTATTTCATGATGACCGGGCTGCACGCCTTGCACATGATCGTCGGGGCGGGGATTCTGATTACCTTGATTGTGATGGCCCAGCGCGGGCGTTTCAGCAAAGAGTACAACATTCCCATCGAGATCAGCGGCTTGTATTGGCACTTCGTTGACATCGTCTGGATTTTCCTGTTCCCGCTGCTCTATCTGACCGGCTTTCACGTCGGCGGGGGACACTAATCAGGCCACTAACCAATTGAGGCTGGCAGAAAGTTTATGGCAGAGCATAGTTCCGCACATTCATCCGAACATCATCTGGTACCGCTCAAATATTACTTTGGCGTATTTGCGCTGTTGATGGCGCTGACCGCGCTGACGGTTTTTGTGGCGAGTTTCGACTTAGAGAAAGTCTGGGGGCCGCTCAACGTCATCGTCGCGATGACCATCGCCGTCATCAAGGCCACCGCCGTTGTGATGATCTTTATGCACGTGCGCTGGAGTTCCAAGCTGACGCAACTCATCATCATCTCAGGCATTTTTTGGCTGGTGATTTTGCTGGTGCTGACCTTTACCGATTATTCGGTGCGCATCAAGCACGGCTGGCCGACGCCGCTGGGGCAGGTGGAAAAGACGGCGCAGCGTTAGCGCACCTTTGCAAGCAAAGTAAAAGCCCGCCGATGAATTTCATCGGCGGGCTTTTCTATTTGGTGTTTGTGAGCATGTTCGCTGCCGCGCCAGCAAAACAAAGCCGGAAATAACCCCGTCCGTCAGGGCGGGGATGCCTGAGCGAACAGACTGACTGCGAGCGGCGCAACGGGGCACCAGTTACATGGAAACCGTTGCAGCTCGAGCATTCTGCCGTCCGCGTCGCCCTGACGGGCGGTGTCATTTCCGGTCAAAGAAAACCAAATTGTGAGGGGGATTGGATGAACCGCATCTTCAATCAGCGGCGCGGAATTGTCAACGTTCCAGTTGCGCTCGGCAGAAGTGTCTTGCTTTAGCAAGTGTTTTTGCTAGACTGCGCGCGCTCGCCAGCACGGGCGTCCTGCCCGTTGCGCAATTTCGCCTGGTTGTAAGGAGTGGTGATGGAGATGAAACAGACAACCCACCTTAAATTTTCGCCCGCCTTGAAACGCTATCTGCTGCTCTTTGCGGTGTTCACGGCCATGTTGTCGGTCAAGCGCATTGTCACTTCAGTGACGACCTTTTGGATTTACAAGAAAGACATCCTCTCCGGCTATTTGCTCGCCAAAGCGATGGTCTCAGGCGTCAATCCGTATCTGCCGTTGACTGACTTGGCCAATCTCTGGCTGCCCGCACATAACATCACCGATTTGAATCATCCGACCCCGCATCCGTTTGCGATTGGCTGGCTCTGCTTGCCACTGGCCTGGTTGCCTTATGAGACGGCGGCGCGCGTCTGGTTGTTATTTGAGTTGTGTTGTTTGGGCATCGCCGTTGCGCTCTTTTTTCGCGCGCTGGAATTGAAGTTTCAATGGCGGCAATGGGCGCTGGCATGCTTTCTGGCGCTCGGTTGGGTACCGGTCTTGGACGACCTGTGGCTGGGTCAATTCAGCCTTTGCCTGCTGGCGTTGTTTATGGGCGCTTGGGTGGCGTTGCGCGAAAACAAAGATTGGCAAGGCGGCTTGCTGCTCGGATTATTGATGACCTTGAAACTGGCGGGTTGGCCGATTGTGCTGTTTCTGGCGCTGCGGCGCCGTTGGCGTAGCGTCTTCGCGGCAGGCGCTTGTTTCGTAGGGCTGCATCTGCTCGCCATTGCCGTCCACGGCTGGGCGCTGGTGCGGGATTACTATTTGAAGATCGGCCCGCAACTGAGTGCGCATTACCGACCGCACGACGCCAACTTTTCGGCCTGGACGATTGGAACGCGCTTGTTTACGGAATCTGGGCTGAACTTTGCCCTGACGCCGCTTTATTCCGCACCACTGCTGGCCAAAGCCGTCAATGTCCTGGTTCCGGTTGTGCTGTTGGCGCTGGCATTGTGGCTGGCGTGGCGGTTGGAAACACAGGCGCGCACGTTCGACGCGGCGTTTGCGCTGCTTTTGGGAGCGGGTTGCGTGCTCAATCCGATTGCCTGGACGCATTACCTGATGCTGACCGCGCCCGCGCTGGCATTGCTCATTCGCCGCTTGCACGAGTGGCGTTGGCCGCGCCGGCTGACTTACCAAGCGTTGTTTTGGGTTTGGCCTTTGTTACTCGCCGAATTGACGTATGTATCTTTGGCGTTGCGCTTTGCCAGCGGTGTCAACGCGGCGGGCAAAGCCATTGTCGGCCCCATGCCAGGTTTGCTGACATTGATTCCCTTGGCGGCATTGTTGGGCTTGCTGTGGTGGTTTGCGCGGTTGCACTTGCAGCCGCAGCCAGCAGAAGCCTTGCATTGGCAGGAGGGGACTGCGCCGGAGAACGCGGTCACGGCGAACTGAAAAGGTCTGACGGCTATTCGACAATCACCAACACCTCGCCAGCATTGACGGTTTGGCCTTCGCTCACACGCAGTTCCGTTACTTTGCCAGTTTTCGGCGACTGCACTTCGTTCTGCATCTTCATCGCTTCGACCACCAGCAAGCCTTGTTCGGCGGCGACCTCCTCGCCCACAGCACAGAGCACGCGGACGACTTTGCCCGGCATCGGGGCCATGAGCGTGGCCTTTCCGCCCGCCGTCGCCGCGCCTGTCTGACCGCGCAAATGTTTTTTGTCGTGTACGGCGATAGGGAAATGTTGGCCGTTGACGACGACTTCGGTCTGGCCGTTTGGCAATTCGTCGAGCACGCAGTTATAGACGCGCTGGTTGAGAATGATCGTGAACAGGCCCGGCTCCGGCGTCGCGATTTGCGCCGCGTAGTTTTGCTGGTCGAATGAAAGCCGCGCTGTGCCGTCGCTGGCGCTGAATTCTGCGTCGAGTGTTTGCCCGCCGATAGCGATTGCAAGTTTCACGTTGAGTCCTCGGAAAAAAAGCACGGCAGGCTGCCAGCCTGCTGATTGACGAAGGCCGTTAACGATTGTTGAGCGCGGCGGCCCGGCCCGCCTGCTTCCAGCGACTTGCCTGCTGATTGGAATTGCCATTGCCCGTCGCTGGCTTACGTGCTCGTTGCGTGAAATTGAATGCTGCCGCCAAGGCTGCCGCAATCTGTTCGTTATTCAGCGAAGCTGTTTCATCTGCCGTCGGCAATTTGTTTCGCTCCAAAAAACGCGCGATGTAGCCGGTGTCGATCTCACCTTTTTTGAACTCTTCGTCTTCCAACACGGCGCGGAAAAAGGGAATCGTCGTGCGAATGCCGCCGATGTGATACTCGCCCAGCGCGCGCTGCATCCGCGCAATCGCCTCGGCCCGCGTCGCCCCCCAGGTCGCCAGCTTCGAGATCATCGGGTCGTAGTAAATCGGCACTTCCCAGCCTTCATAAACGCCGCTGTCGTCGCGCACGCCGGGGCCGCTGGGTATCCGCAAGCGCGTGATGCGACCGGGCGAGGGCAGGAAGTTCTTGGCGGGGTCTTCGGCATAGACGCGACATTCCAGCGCCGAACCCGTCCAGCGCACGTCTTCCTGCCGCAGGCCCAAGCGTTCACCGGCGGCGATGCGGATTTGTTCGCGCACCAGGTCAACACCCGTGACCAATTCGGTCACCGGATGCTCGACCTGCAAGCGTGTGTTCATTTCCAGGAAGTAAAAATTTTTGTGCGCGTCCACCAGAAACTCGACCGTGCCGACGCTGTAATAGTTGGCCGCGCGCGCAATCTCGACCGCCGCCGCGCCCATCCGCGCGCGCAACTCGGCATCGTTGAATGAAGCCGGGCATTCTTCGATGACTTTTTGATGGCGGCGTTGGATCGAGCATTCGCGTTCGCCCAGGTGAATGACGTTGCCGTGGCGGTCGGCGGCGATTTGAATTTCGATGTGGCGCGGCTTTTCGATGAATTTCTCGACGTAAACCGCCGGATCGCCAAACGCGGATTGCGCCTCGGACGAAGCCATCTGAAAAGCGGCATTCATCTCGTCAGCGGCGCGTACCACGCGCATGCCTTTGCCACCGCCACCCGCCGCCGCTTTCAGCATCACCGGGTACCCGACTTCGCCTGCCACACGGCGCGCTTCAGCGGCACTGGTGAGTTTGTCAGTGGTGCCGGGCACAATCGGCGCACCGGCGCGCAGGGCGGCTTCGCGCGCGTTGATCTTGTCGCCCATCAGTTCGATGGTCGCAGGCGCGGGGCCGATGAAGGTGATACCCGCATCTTCGACAGCGCGCGCAAACCATTCGCGTTCGGACAAAAAGCCATAGCCGGGATGGATGCCTTCCGCGCCTGCTTGCTTGGCGGCGTCAATCACGCGCTCGCCAACCAGATAGCTTTCTGCCGAAGGGGCCGCACCAATGAAATAGGCTTCATCGGCCAGCCGCACATGCAGCGCGTGGCGATCCGCTTCGGAATAGACGGCGACGGGCGAGATGCCCATATCGCGACACGCGCGGATCAACCGCACGGCAATCTCTCCACGATTGGCAATTAGGATTTTGCGAAACATAGAAGAAGTAGTCAGTAGTCAGTAGTCAGTAGTCAGTAGTCAGTAGTCGGTAGTCAGTAGTCGGTAGTCAGTAGTCGGTAGTCGGTGGTCGGTAGTCGGTAGTTAGAAATCAGCCGAGAGATGCGGCATAAAGCTTCTTGTGGATCCAAAGCTACTGACTACTGACTACTGACTACTGACTACTGACTACTGACTACTCACTACTCAATCATCGAACTGCCTGGACTGCGCGGGTCATAGCGCACGGTGATGGACGCGCCGGGCACGTATTTGTGTTGGCGTTCCATTTGCTCGTCATTGAGCCGGTAGGAGGTTTCGTATTGCACGTTGGCGAGGCTGTAGTGAAAAAAGATCGTCAGCCCGCCATCCAGTTCCGGCAGCGTTTCCACTACGCGGCCCTCAGTGATACGGCCAAATTGGCGTAGCCAGACTTGGTATTCGGCTTCCAGATCGCGTCCGCGCATGCGTGCGATCAGCCTTTTCAGAAAACTGGTTCGCATGGAAATTCCGGCTTCGTGATATGGGCAACGGAGCGTGCAGTAGTAGAAACGATTGGCCCCAGACACGCCATGCCGGTTGAGCCGCGTCTGAGGCCAAAACTGCTGCCTAAACTTCTCGGAAACGGGCTGCGCAACTAGCGGCGCGGCTTCTTTTCAGGGATGAGCAAACTCGCGGGCAATTCCGCTTCGGCCGGTTTGTCCACCACGACGCCGTCAATCATCAGGATGTCGTCACTCGTGCCGAATTCGCCATCCGGCCCAGCCGAGGTCAGCGTGTAACTGCTGAACGCGGAAACCCCACGTGCCGAGGCAATCGTGCCGAACGGCGCATATTTGAATTGCTGTTCCCAATAATCCGCTTGCGGCGCGGTATTGGTGCCCAACCGCACCAAGTCAGTGCCTTCGCGCGGGAAGGTACCGTATTCGTAGTAGTAATGCTGCAAAGCCTGCGCGTGTTCATACATCAGTGCGCGCGTGGCCGCCGCGTGGCGAATGCGTTCGCGTTCAATGGTGTCCGGGATGCCGTTGAGGCCCGCAGCGCTGAACGCCACAAACAAAACGCAAGCCAGCCCCAGCGAAAGTTGCGCCGTGCGCAGTCCGCCATATTCGACAGGTTTTTCCTTGGCTAGGCGCAGCGCGCGCCAGGCGGCGCGGATGCCAAACAGTGAGAGCGGTACAACAGCGGCGGAAACGAAAAAGGCCAGCCGTGACATGTCCCACGCAAAAATGCGGTAATACGGCAGATGATTATCCGCGTTCAGCAAATCTTTGGTGAACTTGTAACCGTCGCCTAGGAAGGTGACCAAAAGCGCGCGGCCCACTTTCATATTGTTGGCGAAGAGCCAAACCGCCAAAAAGCCAACGACGATCAAGCAGACCAACCCAATGGCCAGCATAGCCGGGCCTAGTTTGGGCAAAATAATGTCAGGTTTCGCCAGCGGTTCGCCGACCGGGCGCGCACCACAATGAAGGCATTCGAGTGCGGCCAAGTCATGCGGATTGCCGCAGCACGGGCAAGGTAAGGAATTGGTTTGAAGAGCGTGAGCAGATGAAGAAAGAGCAGAGCGAGATTGTTCGTGCATAATTTGAATGTCTTATCAATTCAAGCAAGCGCCATCAATTTCTGGGGGAATTTGAACACGCGACAAGCAATAAGACCGGGGCATTAAATTGGATCAGGTCCAAGCCGCAACCGCTGACCTTCTGACTTCTCCTGTTTTTCAGCGGTCTTGATCGGGCTGGGCTGCGTGACCTTTTTCAAGGGTGTATTCGTATCCCGCAACTCAACCCAGGTGTGATAGAGCCGATGGCAAAATGTCCAAAACGACAACACCGCCATCAGCCAGATGGTCGGTTCCAGCTTTGCCAGCAGGGAACCGAGGATGAGCAGCACCACGCGTTCGGGGCGCCGCAAAAATCCCACATCGCATTTCGGAATCAGCGATTCGGCGCGCGCGCTGGTGTAACTCACCATCACCGAACCGATCAGCGCCACGCCCGTGAGCAACACATAAAGCGCACTCTGCGGCGTTCCCAAACGCGTGTAGTAAAACATAATGCCCAGAAAGACGCCCATATCCGAGATGCGATCCAGACTGGAATCCAGAAACGCGCCGAATTTGGTAGTGCGGCCCATCAGCCGCGCCACGCGCCCATCGAGCATGTCAAAGAGATTGGCCAGAATCATCACCAGGCCGGCCTGCCAAAATTGGCCGAAGGCATAGTGAATCGCTGCCCAGACATTGATGCCCAACCCGATCAGCGAGAGCAAGTTGGGATTCGGATTGAGACGCGCCAGCATGCGCACGATGCCGTTCAGCACCCGTTGGCACGCTTCGCCGATATATCCGCCAACCATAGCTTAGATAACTCCTGCTAACCGCTTGAGGCTGGTTCCCGTGCTGTTACCATCTCTTTTCCGCAACGCCTGGTCAGCCCTGTTTGGCAGGCGCAATTGCTGCGGTTGAGTGGTGCGTTGTTGCTTCCGCTCCGGAATTCTTCACGTCCTGCGTGAGTCGCTTTGTGCATGGGAATCTCAAGGGCCGCATCATAGGGTTGGCTCTTGGCGAAGTCAAGAAAGCCTAGATTTGACGGCGATTTCGCGCGGCTATTCTTCCAGCGCACGCTGGACTAGAATCCCCGCCTGGCGCTTTTCCCGAACCCTCTCTGACCAAGGAATGACATGAAAAGAAACATCCTGCCTCTTTTGGTTTTTCTGTTGCTGACCGCTGCGGCCCAAGCGCAAACGGGCGCACTGACGCGCACTGTCCGTTTGAAACTGTCAGCCGGCGACCTCGCCAGTGGTGCGCACGCGGCGGAAGATTACAAGCTGAAAACCGGCGTGGATGCTGAATACCTCGATGCCGTCGGCTGGCTCGCGCGTGGTGCTGAGATGCTGCGGCAATATGACGCCGCCGCCCAATACGTCGCGGAACTGCGCCGCGAAATCAAGGAGGAGAAAAGCGAACTGCTCGCCCCACTCGGCGCGGCCATCGAAGTCGAAGGCCGCCTGTTGGCCGTCCACAAAGGACGCCAGGCCGCGAAGGAGTTTTGGGAGAAAGAATTTGCCGTTGCCAAGAACATCGGATTACGCGCGCGCCTCCGCAAAAACATCAACCTGCTTTTTCTGACAGGCCAGCCCGCGCCCGAACTCAACCCCACCGATTTCGCCGGGCCGCAGCCGCCCACTCTGGCCAGCCTGAAAGGCAAACCCGTCTTGCTGTTTCTGTGGGCGCACTGGTGCGGCGATTGCCGCGCGCAGGCCGCCGCGTTGAGCCGGGTTTATCAAAAATACGAAGCACAGGGCCTGGTGCTGCTCGCGCCAACGCGCTTTTACGGCACGGGTGCACAAGACAAGTCGGCCACCCCTGCCGAAGAGAAAGCGCACCTCGCCAAAGTCTGGGCCGAAAGTTACACCGGGTTAGAAGGCGTGCCGATTCCTATCGAAACCGAAATGATGGTGCGTTATGGCGTCGCGGCAACGCCGACATTTGTGTTGATTGATCGCAAAGGAATCGTGCGGCTATACGCGCCGACGCGTTTGTCCGAGGCCGAGCTTGCGCGGCAGATCGAAGCCATATTAAAGACCTCTCCCTGAATACGGACAGGCTTGGCGTGTGAGAGCTTGGCGGCGTAAGCCAAGACTTATGCCTGTCCTACGCCGCAACCCCTTTCTGCCCACACTGGCGAACGATCCTATTGAGGATGGCAGGCCAGCAGTGGCGTATCGCCCGCCTGCCCGTGCTGATGGACGCGGATGTCCTGATTGCCGCTCAGCCGCACATACCATGTGCCTTCGGGTTCACGCCAGACGGCCAAGTCTGTGCGGCCATCGCCATCGTAATCGCCCGGCACCGGCACATCGCCAACCCGCGCCGCGCCCCAGGCGGTGATTTGATACTTGCCATCCACGCTGCGCAACACGTACCAATTGCCTTCGCCGCCGCGCCAGACCGCGAGGTTGGTTTTGCCATCGCCGTCGTAATCACCCGGCACCGGCACATCCGTCGCGTTGCCCCACGCTTGCACCAGCGCGCTGCCATCAGATGAGCGCCGGATGTACCAGGTGCCGGTGCCGCGCCGGTAAACCGCCAAATCAGTTTTGCCGTCGCCATCGTAATCACCCGCCACCGGCACATCAAAATATGGTGCGTCGCCCGCGCCCCATTGCAGCGTCAGCCGTTGACCGCCACTGCCCTGAATTAGCCACATACCGCGCGCCGCTTGCCACACGGCGAAATCGGTCTTGCCATCGCCATCGTAATCGCCCGGCACCGGCTCGTCTTTGCCCGTGCCGAGCGCTTGCGTGATGACCGCGCCGGTGGCTGAACCCCGGACATAAAACGTCCCGTTACCGCGCCGGTAAACCGCCTGATCCGCCTTGCCATCGCCATCGTAATCGCCCGGCGCGAGCACGTCGTTATATGGCGCGTACTGTGCGCCCCACGGCGTTAGAGCAAGCCGGTCATTCGTGCTGGCGAGTACCAGCCAGTCGCTCTGTTGCCCGCGCCAGACAGCGAAATCGGTCTGGCGGTCGCCGTCAAAATCACCCGGCACCGCTGGCCTGGCCGCATTGCTGGTGGGTAATGCTGAACCGCCGCCGCAAACCACCGTTGCAACGGGCGCATCTTCAATCGCCGGACTGCCGTTCTGGTTGAGCGGCACGCTGACTTTGAATTCCCGCCGCGTGACGTTCCCGGCGGCATCCTGCACGCGCAGCCGCACGGAATAGACGCGCCCATTGCCGCCGCCCGCACGTTCGGCGCGTAATTGCACAGCTTTGCAATCCGGCGCAATCACGATGTCGTTGGCAGTATCGCCATCACCCAGGCCATTGTCCGGCTCGTCGCTGGTGACTTGTTCGATCACCACCTGGCCGGGGTTCAAGCTGGCGCAACTGTCGCTGACGCTTTGCACCATCTGCGCCGTGGTGACGGTGGTGTATTTGTGGTTGGGCGGCCAGAGGCTGAGGGCGGGTTTGAGTGTGAGCGTCGGCGCGGTGTTATCCACAACCGTGACGGTCGCCGCGCATTGACTGGACGCGCCGTTGCTGTCGGTCACGGTCAGCATCACGTTCGTCGTGCCGAGCGGATAAGGGCCAGCGGGCGTTTGCGTGATGGTGATGCCATCACCGTCAGGATCGTAGGAGCCATTGTTGATGGAAGCAGCGGCGGTACAGTTGACTCCGGCTGCGACGGTCACGTTTTGGCAGCTTGCCATGGGCGCTTGGTTTGCCCCAGGCTTGCACTTGCCCGCGCTGCCCGCGTTGTAGATGGCTTGGATTTCTAAAGCAGAAAGGGCGCGGTTATAGATTTCGACTTCGTCTATAAGCCCGCCAAAAGTTAAGTATGAGTTACCGCTGGGATCACAAAAACCTCCAATACAGAAATGATGGTTGTCAGTCCAAGCAGGGTTTGTATTGGTTCCGGAAGCTTCCAGTGTTCCATCAACATACAGGCGTTGTGTCGTACCATCAAAAGTGGCCGCGATAAAATGCCACGCTCCATCATTGATGTTTGAAGTGGAGATCAGTTGCACAGCGTCTGCTGCTAAGGTTGCGCAATCTGGACTACACACAGTTAAATCGACTTTTCTTGGGTCAAATTCGTTCGTTCTTAGCGCCCAAGAACCACCCAATGACCAATTTTTTGCGATGATCGCTTTATTGCCCACCGTAGAGGTAGTTCGAATCCATGCATCCAGTGTAAAACCTCCATTTAGGCCATCCAAGATATCACCAAATTGGACGTAATCGTCCACCCCATCCAGAGCAAATGCCTGCGCCACCCTACCCGGCGCAAACGTCGCCCCATTTTGCAGCGTGCCATGATTGCCATTTGCTATATCCATGGCATTTCCATCTCCCGTCCACCAACTGACCATGCCTGACGGAGCAGGCACGCAAGGAGTCTGGAGATTTGAAGCCGGAGTAGTGCGTTTGACACTCGCCTCATTTAGTACCACTCCACGGCTAGCCGCAGCCTGTTCTCTTCCCATGCCACTGAGCACCAGCAGGGCTGCCACTGCCAGTAAAGTTATGAACTTCATCATCGTTCGCCTCCTTTGACGAGTTGCTGGCTCTTCTCAAAGAGCTATTCGGTTATTCGGATGAACCTGTTATTGCCAGCGGCTGACGGCGATGCTAGATTGCCGACCTCTTCAAAAGTCAGACAATTCATTACACTGCCGCCCGCCGTTTTTTGGCATCACTGGCTTAATGCGCAAAGCGAGGCTGGCATGGTGGTAGCCGGAAAAAAAATATTTTCAGCCTTGAGCGCGCCAGCAAGCCAAACGTGGTTGCCGGAGCGGTTTGTCCGCAGCTTGTCTTTCAACCGATCCCACAAAAAGGAGGCCAAAACCTTTATGTCCACCCAGGAAAATGACGCGCCTGAGCGCAAAGAATTCGTGCCCGAACAGGAAAACCAGCAGCCTGGCGAAGTGACGCGCCTGCTGTTGAAATGGCAAGCCGGCGATACCGAGGCTTTCAATCAATTGACAGCCATCGTGGGCGGCGAATTGCGGCGGCGGGCGCATCACTATCTGCGCCGCGAACGCGCCGGTCACACCCTGCAGACGACGGCGCTGGTTGATGACGTCTGGCTGCGCTTGGGCGGCGGTAAAGAAGATTTGCATTGGCAAAACCGCGCGCACTTTTACGCCATCGCCGCCGATGTAATGCGGCGCATCCTGGTCGAAGCAGCGCGCCGGCGCAAAAGTCAAAAACGCGGCGGCGGCCTGACACAGACTCCGCTTGAAGAGGGGCTGACCGTGACCGTCGAGCTTGATCTTGATTTGCTGGCGCTCGACGAAGCTTTGGCATGGTTGAAGCAGCGTTCAGAGCGCAAGTATCAGGTTGTGGTGCTGCGCTTTTTCGCCGGGCTGACCAACGAAGAAATCGCCGCTGTGCTGAAGATTTCCCCCCTTGCCGTCAGGAGCGATTGGGAGACGGCGAAACGCTGGCTGTTTGGCAGGTTGAATGGGAAGGAGGCCGTCAATGGAGCAAAAGCGTTTTGACGAAATTGACGAAAGGCTGGCAGCCGCCTTGCAAATCGAGCCTGAAGCGCGCGCCGCTTTCCTGCGACAGGTTTGCGCCGGCGATGACGAATTGCGCCGCGCAGTTGAATTTCTGCTCAGCCAGGGCGGGCCGTCTGAAAAGCTTGAAGTTACCGCCGTCGCTTACCTGGCCGAAGTGCTGGCCGGACAGGCGGGCGCAGTTACAACGGGTCAGCGCATCAACCACTACACCATCAAAGCGTGCATTGGGCGCGGCGGGATGGGTGAGGTCTGGCGCGCTTGGGACGAGAAGCTCGAACGCGACGTGGCGCTCAAGCTGTTGCCGCTGGAATTTGCCGCCGACCCGGAGCGGGTAGTGCGCTTCCGGCAGGAGGCGCTCACCATCTCGGCGCTCAACCACGCGAACATCGTGGCGATTTACGACTCCGGTCAGGTGACAGAGCAGTTCGGCGAGTTGCATTTCATCGTGACTGAATTGGTTGAAGGGGAGACGCTGCGCGCGCAACTCAAACAGTCAGCCCTGGACTGGCGCAAGGTTGTGCCGCTGGCTACGCAGATGGCCGAGGCGCTCCACGCCGCGCACACCGTGGGCATCATTCACCGCGACATCAAGCCCGAAAACATCATGATGCAAGCCGACGGTCGCTTGAAGGTGCTCGATTTCGGCATTGCAAAACTAAGGGATGAGGGCGGAGGGATGAGGGATGAAAGCGGCCGTCCGCTTCATCCTTCATCCTTCATCCCTCATCCTTCACTCACCGCAGCGGGCGCGATGCTGGGCACGCTCAAATACATGTCGCCCGAACAGGCGCGCGGCGAGGTGCTGGAGGTGCAGACGGACATCTTCTCGTTGGGCTTGGTGCTTTACGAAATGCTTGCGGGGCGGCATCCCTACAGCGGCAAATCCGGCGCGGAACTTAGCGAAGCTTTGCAGAGCGCTGATGAAATTCCGCCGTTGAGTGCGTTGAACGCTGCGCTGCCAGCGGCGCTTGAACGCAGCGTGACGCGGGCGCTCAAGAAGCGGCGCGCGGAACGTTACGAGTCGGCGGGCGAGTTGCTGGCCGATCTGAAGGAATTGAAGTCGCTGATCGAGGTCGGGCGCGACGCGCAGCAAGAGCAGTTGCTCAAGGCGCAAAATGCCGATCAATTGTTGACGCGGTATGTGGTCTTTCACGAGGCTGACCGTCAGACGCGCATTCCGCTTGGCAGCTTGTGGAGCATCTGGCGCTTTGCCAGCTTGAAGCGCGGCAGGTTGGAGCGCGAACTGATCCGCAAGAGCTTCTTCAGTGGATTGCTGGGAGCAGGCTGGCGGATGCTGTTGATAGCGGCGGTGACGATGCTGGTGGCGGCGTGGTTGTCGGTGACTGATGTTTGGGAAGAGCGGGTGTTGCGCGACGGACACACGGCGGCAGTGCGGCGCGCGGTCTTTTCGCCGGATGGCAAGCTGCTCGTTTCGGTCAGCGAAGACAAGCAGGTGATCGTGTGGGATTTTGAGAAGCGCGAACGGCTGGCGACACTGAACGAACACAAGGCCGAAGTGGTCAGTGTCGCTTTTGCGCCGGATGGCAAACGATTTGCCACGCAGAGCCGCGACGGCGTGGTGATCGTGTGGGACACGGCGCGGCGCGCGAAGATCGCGGAATGGCGTGATTCTCAGGAATCGCCCCTTGATGGCTTGGCTTTCTCGCCCGATGGTCGGCTGCTGGCTTATTCGGTGTACGACGGCAATGCCAACACATACAACACGCGGTTGCGGGAAACCGTGCGCTGGGAGCAAGTCAGCGAACTGCGCGATGCTAGTGGCCGCAGCTTTATCTTTTCCCACAACAGTCGGCAACTGATGCCAGCAGGTGAATGGAAAATCTTTGATCCGGCGACTGGCCGACAGTTGGCTGGCGCGCGCTCTGACGGCGGAAACTGGATCGCTCTCTCGCCGGATGCGGCGCGGCTTGCGAAGATCAATTCAGCAGGCGAAGTTTCGGTGTATCAACTGACGCGCCCCGGCGACCTGACGCGAACGAAGCTGTTGCACCGCGAACGCGCGCACGACGATCACGGGCGCACTGTTGAGTTCTCGCCGGACGGACGCTTGATTGCTTCGGGCGCAGAGCACGTCGTGCTGTGGAATGCGGTGACGCTGAAACGGGAAGCGGTGCTGGAACACACCTCCATCGTTTGGAGTGTGGCCTTTGCGCCGGACGGGCGCTGGCTGGTTTCGACGCACGGCGACGGTTCGATCCTGGTCTGGGATTTGGTCACGCGCACACGCGCGGCAAATTTCAATGAACACAGCGGCCCGGTGCGCGCCGTCGCCTTTGCCAGTGACGGCCAGCGCATTGCTTCGGCCAGCGAAGATCGTTCGATCATTATCTGGAACGCCGCAACCGCCCGCAAAGAAGCGGTGCTGGCCGGACACGAAGCGCGTATCAACGGCGTGGCCTTCGCGCCCGACGGCCAATCGCTCGCCGCCGCCGCGCAGGATCACACCCTCCGGCTCTGGGATGTGGCGCAACAGCAGCTTCGGTGGCAGGTAACGGATGTTGATCTTCCCGGTTATTGTGCCGCACTCTCGCCGGATGGGCGCTGGGTGGCGACGACGGTTGGCGTCTACGAACGCGCATCAGGCCGTCAAAGACTGGATTTAAGATCGTCGGATCCAAATCCGCGAGGGCAAATCTATGGCGCGGCGTTCTCCGCCGACGGGCGACGGCTCGCCTGCGTAACAGAAGGCGGCTGGCTGCTGATTTGGGAGGTCGCGACGTGGCAATTGCGCGCCCGGCAGCAAGTGCCCGCCACCCACCAGATCAGCGTCAGCTTTGCGCCCGACGGCCAAACTCTGGTCACGGGCGAAGACGAAGGCGCGCTGCGGCTCTGGCGCACCGAACCGCTCACGCAACTCGCCGTCATCGGCCAACATCAGGCGCGCATCAAGTCGGTTGCTTATGCGCCAGATGGCGAGACGGTCGCGTCAGCCAGCGATGACAAGACGCTGGCGTTATGGGATGTCACCCGCCGCCGCCTCATCACCCAAATCGGCACGCATACCGCGCCCGTGCTGGCGGTCGCCTTTGCGCCGGATGGCAAGCAGCTTGTCGCCGGTGGACACGACCGCACGGTGCGGCTTTATACGCGGCGGCGCTCGTTGTGGGGGTGGCGCGCGCCCACTGAATTGCTTAACTATCGAATCTTGCGATGGCGCATTGGCAAACCAGGTTACAGCCGCTCTGGCCGTTGCCCGCCGACCAGCAACGAACCCAGTCGCACTGCATTGCCGCTGCTTTTCGCGTTCTTCTCGCCCAACACGCGAATCGTCAGCTTGTGCTCGTTCATCCCTAGGCCGCCGGGGACGATGCGCGTTTGGATGTGCGCGGTCGTGTCGTAAGCGTCAATCCGGTTGAGCGGCGCGGGCGCGGGCTTGCCGTCAATCAGGCACTCGAACGTGCCGCCATCTGGGCCGACGCGATAGCTCAGACCCACCACAGAACCTTCAAAGTAAATGTCCAGCTGGGCGTTGGCTCGGTCGCTGCTGAGCAGCAGGGAAGGGAGCGCGCGGTCGTTATTGGCTTCGTTGCGCCAGGCGGGATCATGTTTGAATTCGGTGATGGCTTTGAGTTCGCCGTAATTCATCTCGTCACTGACGAGCGGATTGGGCAGCACTTTTAGCAGCGGTGACGGCGCGAGTTTGGCTTGTTCTTCCAGGAAAGCCGTGATGAGGTTGGCATAGGCTTTATGCCCTTCATCACTCGTCCACGACGCATCACGGCCAGCGAGGCCCGGCCAGAGAGCGTTGGCTTTGAGCGTACCCGCTTCGATCTGTTTCCAGATGTCGTTTTGCAGGTTGAGCGTCGGCACCTGGTAATGCGCGGCGATGGCGTCGAGCCAGGTGGTGCGGGCGGCGCGTTTGGGATTCGTCGTCTGCAACAGCACGATTTGCGGCGGCGAAGGCACGATCAGCAGTTGGCGCAACATGCCTTCCAACGTCTTTTTGACGCTCTCTTCCGCTTCAGGCGGATCGTTGGCTTCGGGGACGGCAAACTCGATAAACACCAGATCGGGTTTATACGCGATCACATCGCGCCGCACGCGCATAACGCCGTAAGAGATGCCGGTGCCAGCGACGCCCGCGTTCAATTCATTGATCTGCGCTTCTTTGAAATTTTGCCGCAGCCAATTGGTGACTTGCGAGCGGTAGCTGACTTTATTGGCTTCTGCCGCCGTCAGCGAACCGCCAAGATACGCGACGGTGATGGCTTTGCCCGCGCGCATTTTATTGAAAAAGATGCCGATGTTGCGCGGCGGCAGTGGCTGGGTTGAGCCGTTGATGACACGGATGGTGCCTGGCGTTGAAGTGGAGATTTGTACCTGCGCCAAGGCCGGTGATGCCAAAAGAAAGGCCAGCCGACCCCGCGAACTGGGCCACGGCTGGCCTATGAGCATGATGAGAAGGAGTAAAACCAACGCACCCAGGAGCGTGCGTCGTATGGACAGGAAATTGTTTGTGGTCGTCATCGGTTGGTTACCTGCGTCGGTTGTGCGTCACAAAGCCCTTGTGTATGCGCCCGGCTAGCGGCCACCGATTACCGACTCAATGTCAGTGGCCGGAAGCGAGCGCGTATTTCGGTTTGGCATCCTGCTGCATAGGCTTCCAATGTTGGGAGCGGAAGCCGATGCCCATCGCCGTAAAGATGCGATAGATTTCTTCTTCGTCGCCTAACTCAGAGGCCAACACCAAACACCGGACCCATTCGTCCAAGCGCTGGAAATCATACTGCAAGGGCGGTGCCACGAAAATCTTTTCGTGCAAAGTCGCCTGCGTGCCTTCTTCGGCGATCAGCAATTCCTCTTTCAATTTCTCGCCGGGACGCAGGCCCGTGAATTCAATGTCAACGTCTTCGCCCAGCGTCAGCCCCGACAGTCGAATCATATCCTGCGCCAAGTCTAACATCTTGACCGGCTCGCCCATATCCAGCACGAAAATCTCGCCGCATTTGCCCAGCGTGCCTGCTTGCACGATCAGTTGAGCGGCTTCGGGAATGGTCATGAAATAACGTTCGATTTCGGGGTGCGTGATGGTGAGGGGGCCGCCATTTTTGAGCTGTTCGCGGAAGATCGGCACGACGCTGCCGCGCGAACCGAGCACGTTGCCGAAACGCACGCACGAATAATGGCGTCCGCCATTGAGCCAGAGCGCCTGCTTTTGAAAGAGCAATTCGGCCACGCGCTTGGTTGCGCCCATGATGTTGGTCGGATTGACCGCTTTGTCCGAAGACACCAGCACACAGCGCTGCACGTTGAATTCCGCGCAAACTTCCAGCAGGCGCTGGGCACCCGTGATGTTGTTGTAGACGGCTTCGGCGACGTTGTGTTCCATCAGCGGCACGTGTTTGTGCGCGGCAGCGTGGAAGACGACTTGCGGCAGGTGTTTGCCAAAAACGTTTTGCAAACGATGCGCGCTGCGCAAATCGCAGATCACCGGGACAACTTCCGTGGTGTGGTTGGCATTCAGTTCCAGCGCGGCGTGCAATTCGCGCTCGGCCTCAAAGACCGAGTTCTCGTCTTTGTCGAGCACGATGATCGAAGCCGGTTTGAGAATGCTCAACTGGCGGCACAGTTCGCGTCCGATTGATCCGCCCGCGCCGGTTACCAAGATGCGGCGTCCGCTGTAACTGCTCTGGCTGGCTTCCAGCCAGGCTTCCACATCAATCGCATCGCGGCCCAAAAGGTCTTCGATTTCGACCGGACGCACGTTGCTGATGGTGACGTGATTGCCGATGATTTCGTACAGGCCAGGAATGATGCGCACCGGTACACTGACTGATTCGCAAAGTTCCAGCACGCGGCGGATGGTTTTGCGGTTGGTGTTGGCGATGGTGATGATGACCTGGTCTACCTGCATCACGTCGGCCAAGCGCGGCAGGTCTTCTGTCTTGCCGAGGACTTTGACGCCTTGAATGATGGTGTTGCTTTTGGCGGTGTCGTCATCCACAAAGCCGCAGACGCGCAAGCCCAAATCGGGGCGGCGGGTGATTTCGCGTGCCGCCATCACCCCGGCATCGCCCGCGCCCACCAGCAAGGCGCGTTGATGCAAGGTCGCGCGCCGCGTCGTCGCGCGCGAGGCGTTTTCGCAGGCGACGCGCCAGAACAAACGCACGCCGAGCATACCGCCTGTCGCCAAAATGAAATCAATGACGATGGTGCCAATCGGCACGGTGAGCAGCGGGTTGACATCCTCGAACAGCAATCGCAGCGCCAGCAGAATCGCCGAGACGACGCCCACGGCGCTGGCCAATTGCGAAGAGTCGTTGATGCTGACATAGCGCCAGACGCGCCGGTAAATCCCAATATAGAAGTTGACGAAGATGCGCGCGGCAATCACATACGGCAAGATGAACAGCAGCCGATGCGCGTCTTCGGCCGGCGGCCAGCCATCAAAGCGCAGCACGTGCGCCAGGACGAACGACCCTGCGGCCAGCGTGCCATCAATAGTCATTTGAACTTGCCGGCTCAAAATGTAATTCGAGACCCAGCGTTTTGGGACGCGGGCGACCAGGGCGTTGGCCAGCCGCTGCCACAAGGAAGGCGCGCTTTCAAGATGCTCTGGCCGGGCCGCTAATGCAGTGGGACGAAATTGCAGGATTTGTTTGTTCAGGCTCATTACAGTTCCAAAGCTTGTGTGTACGTGCCGCAGCAACGCTGTGTCGGCAGGTGAGGTGCTGAAAAGCGTAGGATGCAAGCTGCAACGAGGTTTTATTCACCGGGTGACCGGCGGGAAAAAAACGTCCGGCGTTTTCCCAAGTTCCCGCGGCCACCGGTGAAAGCTAATTACAGTTCTAAAATATCAACTCAAAATATCTCTCACGGTTTGTGCCATGACGCCGAAATCCGTCAGCCAGTTCGCGCGTTGCGCATACGCCAGATCGGCGCGAATTTTGGCGGGCATGACTTCGGTCAGATAAAACTGTTCGGGGTCGGACTGTTGCGCTAACAGTTCGCTCTCCGACTTAAAGGCTAACGATGCGGGGCTGGTGATACCCGGCGTCAGGAGCAGAATGGCGCGTTCCTGCTCGCTGTACTGCGCCACATAATGTGGCACTTCGGGGCGCGGCCCCACCAAGGTCATTTCACCCAGCAGCACATTGATGAGTTGGGGCAATTCATCGAATTTATAGCGCCGCAAAAACTGGCCGCAGTGCGTGATGCGCCGATCCTCGCCCACCGTTAATTGGGTGCCGCGTTGGTCTGCATCCGCCACCATCGTGCGGAATTTGAAGATGCGGAACGGCTGCCCGCGCCGCCCGCTGCGCACCTGCCGAAAGAAGACCGGCCCCGTTGAATTGAGCTTGATCCAGAGCGCGATTAAGCCAAAGAACGGTGACAGCACCAGCAGCGCCGGCAGCGCCAGCGTCAGATCGCAGGTGCGTTTGATGATGCGCTGTGCCGCCGCTTGTTGAGGGAAAGCAACGGGCGCAACGAGTCGGAGATTCGTTTCGGCTCTAGTGGTCACCATTGAAATTGTACGCGCCTAGCTTGCTTGGGTAATTGGCTCATCCACACCGAAAACCGCAAATGGTGGAACGGCCTGGGCCGTGATGGTCGGGGTTACGGCAATGAAAGATGGAGTTGGACGGTCTATGAAGGAGGAGGATGAAAGCCAGCTCGCGGGGGCTTTCTCCGGCCATCCATTCGGGGGCACCTCCCGAAGGAACGAACGCGTAATCGTGTGCGGTCTCGCGCCGCCTTAGAGATCAACGTTCAGCGATTTCGTTGCCTCGCACCAAATCTGCTGGAAGAATCTTCTTCCTCAAAAAACTACGCTGTTCTCGCACTGCTGGTCAGGCGCGCCGCTTGGGGCGCTTCCACCTGCAACAATTCGGTGACGGCGTTAATCACACGCTGCTGATCGGCTTCAGTCATACGTGTGTAAAGCGGCAAACTTACGGCACGTTCAAACGCTGCCTGGGCCGCCGGGAAAGCTGCGGGTTGCAACTGATACGTGTCGCGCCAGTACGGATGCAGGTGCAGCGGAATGAAATGGACGCTGCAACCAATGCCGCGTTCGGCCATGCGTTGAATGAATTCATCGCGTCGAAGCGGCGCGTCTTCGCGCAAACGAATTACATAAAGATGCCAGGCGTGCAGATCGCCGGCTGCGGCTTGGGGCGGCAACAACACGGGCAACGCCTCGAAGGCCGCATTGTATCGCTCAGCCAACGCTTGCCGCTGCGCCTGAAAGCGCCAGGCCTTTTTCAATTGTTGAATCCCGACCGCCGCCGCCAGATCGGACATGTTGTATTTGAAACCCGGCGCGACGACTTCGTAATGCCAACTCGGCTTGGTCGAAGTGTAGCGGTCGAATACATCGCGGCTGATGCCGTGCAAACGCATCGTGCGGCAACGGCGCGCAATTTCGGCATCGCGTGTGACGATCATCCCACCTTCACCCGTGGTGATCGTTTTGGTGGCGTAAAAGCTATAGACCGTCGCATCCGTCTCGTGCGCGCCGATCAGCTTGCCGCGATAACGTGTCGGCAAGGCGTGCGCGGCGTCTTCGATCACGTGCAACTTGTGCTGGCGCGCAAGCGCGATGATGGCGTCCATCTCGCAAGCAAGCCCGGCGAAATGCACCGGAATGATTGCTTTGGTGCGCGGCGTAATCGCCCGTTCGATTTGTGCGGGATCAAGATTGAAAGTCAGCGGATCAATGTCCACCAAGACGGGATGTGCGCCGAGATAGCGAATGACTTCGGCAGTGGCTGTGAACGTGTAAGTCGTCGTGATGACTTCATCGCCCGCGCCGACGCCCACGGCTTCGAGCGCCAGATGCAAGCCTGCTGTGGCGGAATTGACGGCGAGCGCTTGCGCCTCATCACCGATAAACTCAGCGAAGTCGGTTTCAAAACGTGCCGTTTTCGGCCCGGTCGTCAACCAACCGGAGCGCAAGGCTTCCACGACTTCAGTGATTTCTTCCTCGCCGATGTCCGGCAGGGCAAAAGGCAGAAAATCCATAACGCAAATTGCGCTGTCATTGCGCAGACTAAATAACTAAGGGGATGTCGGCTCGGCTTTACGGGGAAGCGGGAGTTTTTGATTATCTAGGAATGGGCACCAATGAATGTCACTGCGTCCGAATTGCAGGGGCATATAAACCATACTTGGCCGGGCGAAAGCAAGTGAATTGTTAGAAGCAATGCTACGGCAATTCGCGCACGCGAAGGTGTTTGAATTCGACCGGCGAGCCTTCCGCTTCCAGGCACAAATACCCTGTGCGCGGGTCAGCGCCAGTGCCCCCCGAAACCTCTTCGCCATTGACCCAAAGCCGCAGTTCGCCGTTGATGCCGCGCACATAATAGTGATTCCATTCGCCCACGCCTTTGCTGAGATTCTTGCGTGGGAAGCTGCGCGAACCGTTCGGCGAGAGCGGCGGGAAGGGTGTCAGTTTGGATTGACCCACCGCGAAGATGTCGCCGTGGGTGGTGAACCAATCGGCTTTCTTGCCGGATTGCTTTTCATATTGCGCCGTATAACCGTGATCGAGCATCTGCACCTCGATGCCGAATTTGGGCAGCGTATCGGGTTTCAAATCTTTCAACGCTTCGTCCGGCACCCACACGAAACAGCCCGAATTGCCTGCCACGCGCAGGTGCCGCCATTGCACGACCAATTCAAAGTTGGTGAATTTCTGTTGCGTGCGATAGACGCCAATCGGCTTGCCCGTACTCGTCAGCAAACCGTCCTTCCACGTCCAGGTGTCGGGCAGGTCATTGACGCGGGCGAAATCGCTCGCGCCCAGCGTGCGCCAGCCCGGCCCGGTGCCGTCAATGAAAGCGCGCGGCAGATTTTGCGGCTCTTGGCTGGCGCTGAAGCTCGTCAGCGCCAATATGGCAAAAAGACAGACGGGAATTATCACCAGGTTTTGTTTCAGCATGGATTCCTCTCTCAGTTGAGCCACTCGCGTCGGATCATGAAGGCGGCGCGCGCGGCTGCGCCGGTGTTTGAACACGGATGGCGCGCTTTCGCTCTTACCCTGGCAGCCGCACGCGCGCGCGCAACGTTGCAAAGCGCGCATCCGAGTGCAAGCAGTCAAAGAGCGGATCAAGGTGCAAAAACAACAGCCAGACGCCGCGTTCCTGATACGCTTTTTCCAACCAGACAAAGGCCTGTTCACGCTCGTCCAGGGCTGTATAAACACTCGCCAGATGGAAGGGCTGCACGTGCTGTTGCGCATTGAGGCGCAGCAACTCGGCCAGCGTTTGGCGCGCCGCGTGTGTTTGCCCGGCAAGTGCTTGGGCCACGCCGAGGTTTGCCAGATAGCGCGGTCTGCCGCCTGACAATTCCAGCGCGCGGCGGAATTCGGCCAGGGCTTGCGGATAGCGGCCTTGTTGCTGGTAGGCCAGCCCTAAATAGCCGTGCGCGGGCGTGAAGTTCGCATCCATCTCAAGGGTTTTTAGCAATTGCTCAACCGCGCGTTCCGGTTGGCGTTGGTTCAGATAAACCCAACCGCCCACCGAATTGACGATCAGTGACAACGGGTCAAGCTCATGGGCACGCTTGATCTCGGCGTGAGCTTCGTCGAAACGGAGCATGCGCGTCAGGAATTCGGCGTACCATTGATGGGCCGGGGCATAGTTCGGATTCAATTGGGTGGCGCGTTTGAAATCCTGCTCGGCCCCCGGCCAATCCCAGTCGTATTCATGTTTGACCACTGCCAACGAGGCATAGGCCGCGCCCAGCGCCGGGTCCAGGGCGAGCGCGCGCAACGTCGCGGGCCAGATAAACTTCGCCCATGCCGCCGCGCCCCAGCAAAGCTTCGATTTCGAAATGGCCCAACGCTTCGCCGGCACGCAACGCTCCCGGTTGCGCCGCAGCCACAGCGGCAGCCAGTTGGCTGGGCGGCTTTTCCAGAAAGCCGCTGTCAGAGTCTTCGGCAGCTTGCAGGGCGGCGAGCATGGTTTCGACTTCGCGGCGCAATTCGTCATCCGCGCCGCAGGCTTGCGTTAAGTACGCGGCACGTTCCTCTGACGGATGATCTAACACTGACTCGAAAATTTGGCGGATTTGTTACCAGCGCTCAGGGGTCATCGTTGATTACAAATTTGATTTGAGCTTGCGGATTTGAGCTTGCAGATTTGGGCTTGGGGAAAGGGTTCGTCAATCCGCAATCCGCAATCCGCAATCAGGAGCCTTCGGTGATGCGTCGCCGCAGCCAGCTTTTGGCTGTCTGCCAGTGGCGTTTGACGGTGGCGGGCGAGAACGACAGAAACTCGGCGGTTTCTTCGATGGACAAACCGCCGAAGTAGCGCAGTTCAACCAGCCGTGCCAGCGGCGGATCGCGCGCCGCGAGTTCCGTCAGGGCTTGATCAAGCAAGATCACGTCAATGTCGGGTTCGGTATCAGTCACGGCGGCAACGTCGGCGAGCGAGACTCGCACGGCGCCTGCCCCGCGTTTGTCCGCCAAATGGCGGCGCGCGTGATCAACCAGCAAGCGGCGCATGATCTCGGCGACTGCGCCGAAAAAATGCGCGCGATTCTGCCAATTGACCTGCCGCTGATCTACCAATTGCAGATAAACTTCGTTGACCAGCGCCGTCGGTTGCAGCGTGTGATCGGCGCGTTCTCGCTTTAACCGTCCCGCTGCCAGATGCCGCAATTCGTCATAAACCACAGCCATCAATTCATCCAGCGCCGCAGCTTCGCCATGCTGCCAGGCGAGCAGAAGTTGGGTGACGTTTTGCGGAGCGTGTTCTACCAAGATGTTTTTGCCAGTGTGAGAAGAGGAGCCTGTCGAAACGGCGCGGAGCATAAGCAAGCGCGTTTGGGCAACGAAGGTTTGGCGCTGGTAGGCTGAATCACTCGCGTAAGGCTTCAATCTCTGCTTCGCTCAAGCCGGTGGCCTCGGTGATGAAACTCAGCGGCAAATTTGCTCGTAAGAGGTAGCGCGCCACTTCAAGAGCTTTTTTCGTCGCTCCCTCGATAACCGCCGTTTCCACGACGTTCCGTGAATCGCGGTAATGCTTCAAGCTGTTTTCATACGCCTGTAATTCCTCGTGGTCGAAGTTTTCCACCGCCGCCGCCGCCAGCAATTTGCCGAAGATGCGTTCCTGCAATTTGGCCGGACGCGCGGTCAGTTTGGGCAAGTGCTTGAGCACGTACAGCCATTTGTCGAAGGGCGTTTCCAACTCGTCTTCGGTCTTGGTGAACTTCGGCATCTCCAGATAGATCAGCAGCAGTTTGTCGTAAAAGACGCGATTGGTTTGGTCTTTCAACTGCACGCGATGGCAGACCTCGGTGTCGTCTTTGTTTTCGGTGAAGACGAAATCGAGGATGCCGATCAGATAGACCGGCGTCAGTTGATAGTTCCAGTCATCGCCGCGCCGCCCTTGTTCGCGGATCGGCCAAGTGGCGTAAAAGACGTTGCGGTCTTTGAAAAAAAGCTGCCTGGCCTTCTGCATTTCGACGATGAAGTGTTCGCCGCTGGGGCTGACGCAATAGATGTCGAAGACCGCGCCGCGATCCAGCCGCGTGTCGCCCAGCAGTTCGTTGCGCGCGTAGGTCAATTCCTGAATCTGATGTTGCGGCGGTAGCAGTTGGTTAAGGAAGTCAATCAAGAGGTCTTTGTTCGGCTCGCTGCCAAAGAGCCGCTTGAAGCCGAAGTCGGTGAAGGGATTGAGATATTTTTCGGTGACCGCCATAGCGGGGGCATTATCACGTCACTTAGCCGTCGTCGCCAACACCGGTCGAAAAAAATCTTTATTGCTCGTGAGCCAGTTTTCCGTCCGTTTGCGCGATGTGGGTCGAGCGGCGAATGACTCGTCGCTCTATCAACCCAAGGTTCACAAACACGACTATGAAAACTCTACCGATCACTCACCAGCGAAACCGTCAAACCCTGTTTATTTTTGCGCTGGCACTTTGCCTGTTTTCAACCGGAGCATGGTTCACCGTGTTTCGTGTACAGGCGGCCACGCTCACGGTGACCAATACCAATGACAGCAGAGCCGGGTCGCTCCGGCAGGCAGTTGCCAATGCAGCCGCCGGAGACACGATTGATTTTACCGGACTCAGCTTACCGGCCACCATCACGCTGACTTCAGGGCAGATTGAAATCACAAAAAGCCTGACCATTGCGGGGCCGGGAGCCAGACAATTGACCATCAACGGCGGCAATGCTTCGCGGATTTTTCTGATCAATGACGGGAATAACGCTGTTGGCTCGAACGTTTCCATTTCGGGGTTGAGTCTGGTGCAGGGAAACGGTGTCGGCGGCACGCAACCGGGCGGGGGCAGTCCGCAGATGCAAGGCGGGGCGCTGTTTTGCCTGGAAAACCTTACGCTCACCAATTGCACCGTCAGCGGCAATACCAGTGTCGAAAGCGGGGGCGGCGCGGTCTTTAACAACCAGGCGACCAGCACCATTCAAGGATGTACCTTTTCCGGCAATACCTGCTCGTCTAGTGGGGCGGACGGAGGTGGCTTGTTGATTGACACCGCTCATGTGACGGTGGTGAATTCCACCTTTTCCGGCAATACCGCCGGAAATTGGCGCGGCGCGGCGCGGCTCCAACAGGGAGCGTTTGCCTTGTTCCTCAATTGCACAGTGGTAAGCAACACCGCCAACGGGGGTACCGGAGGCGGCGGAGGCGGCGCTTTTTTAGCGAGCGGAGCCGGTGCGCAGTTGCTGTTGCGTAACACCATCGTGGCAGGGAACACCGCTGTCATAGCGCCATCAGCGAATGACCTGACCGTCTTTTCCCCTGCCGTGCTGACGGCCAACAACAGCGTAATTGGCGACGCCGGTTCAGCGGGCGGGCTGACCAACGGCGTCAACGGCAACATTGTGGGCGTAAATGGAAGCGGCGTCCGCGCCCTCAACACGATTATCAACACCACCCTTGCCAATAACGGCGGCCCTACCAACACCCATTTTTTGGCTGCGGGCAGCGTCGCCATTAATGCCGGGAACGACCCCACTGTTGCAGGTATTCCCTACGACCAGCGTGGTGCTGGCTTTGTTCGGCTTTTCAACGGAACGGTGGACATCGGAGCGATAGAATCCCCACTCGAATTTCCCGGCGTGGCTCCGTTGGGGCTGCCGGCTCAGGTAACCGGGAGCAACTCACTGGACTTCACTGTGCCACCGGGAATCAATCGGTTGTTAGTGGTTACGGCTTCGAACGCCACCAATCCGAACTACAGCGGAGCGAGCTTTGGCGGCGTTTCCATGCTTCACACCCGCGCCGCAGGCAATGGCGGTGGCTCTGATTCAATCTTCTTTCTGGTATTGGGAACCAGCACGTCTTCCACCAGCGGGACAATCACCGTCTCCGGGTATCTCAATACAAGCGACACGTTTCTGACTGCTCAGGCATTCCAAAACGTAGACCAAACATTGCCGATTGATGGGGGCAGAAACCAGGCGTTGCAGGGCGCCAATGTGAATTCACTCCTGCTTCTTACCACACCACCGCTGGCGACGCAGTGTTCGATATTTCGGATTGCTTTCTTTACGGCGCAGTGACTTCAACTCCTGGCAGCGAACAGCAAATCGTGCATGAGACGTCCTTGAATAACTCACTTGGCGCTATGAACCGGTTCGCGACCAGCGTCAAACCAGCTTTAGGCAGCGGCACGAGTGTCGCCTGGAGTTCCAATGCAAGCTTCATCGTGCATGTGGCGGTGAATCTAAATCACGCGATGCCGCTGGTATCTTCCATCAACACGGTGGGCGGAAATTTCGCGTGCAGCGCAGCCAATGTCAGTTGGACGGTGACCTTTGCAGATTCGGTCAGCGGCTTGAGCGCCAGCAATTTCAGTCTGGCGAACACCTTCCTGAATGGCCCAACCATCACGAATGTCAGCGGCTCGGGAACGACCTGGACGGTGACAGCGAACACCGGCACGGGCGGCGGTTCGTTGGGTTTGAACATGGTCAACAGCACTGGCGTTACGCCGACGATTCTCAATGTGCCATTCACCGGACAGGTTTACACGGTCGGCGATTGCCCGCCTCCGACACCAACACCGACACCGACACCGACACCGACACCAACGCCGACACCAACACCGATTCACCGTGCGCGCGACCAATGCCAACAACTGCGCGGGCGAACGGCAATACATAATGAACATTAGCTGCGGTACGGTCACGATCAATCCGGCGACTTTGCCAGGCGGCGTCATCGGCACTGCTTATAGCCAAACGGTTTCGACGACACCGGCGGGCGCGTACAGCTACAGCGTGAGCAGCGGCGCATTGCCGATAGGCTTGATGCTGAACGCCGCAACTGGTGCCATCACCGGCACACCGACGGCCAGCGGAACATTCAACTTCCGCCTCACGGTAACGGCAGACAATTGCAGCGGTGCGCGTGATTACACCGTCATCATTGCCTGCGCAAACGTGACCATCACCACAACCACCTTGCCTGCCAGCACGGTTGGTAATGCCTATTCGCAAATCATCGGCGTCAATCCGGCGGCCCCTGCTGGAAGCTATACCTTCGCGTTATTGATGGATAATTTGCCCAGCGGCCTGACGCTCAACGCGACGACCGGCTTGCTCAGCGGCCTGCCCAGCGTGACCGGTAGTTACAATTTCACGATCAAGGCCACGGCAGCCAATGGTTGCACCGCGACGCAAAGCTACACCCTTCAGCTCAACTGTCCGAGCGTGACGCTCTCTGCGCTGTCCACGCCGGTTTTGAATTCAACTTACAATCAAAGCGTCAGGGCGTCGCCAGCAGGTGGCAACTACAGCTTTGCGGTGACGGCGGGAGCTTTGCCTGCGGGTTTGTCGCTCAATGCGGCCAGGGGGGTGGTGAGCGGCACACCAACTTCGGCGGGCGCTTATAACTTCACCATCACGGCGACAGGCTTCGGCGCTTGCACGGGCAGCCGCGCCTACACCGGGACGATTGCTGGCAGCACCTGTCCAACCATCACAACGCCAGGGTTGCCCGGCGGTCAACCGGGACAGCTTTACAGCAATTCCGTCGCGGCTACGCCCGCTGGCACTTATAGCTACGCCGTGACGGCGGGCAGCCTGCCGCCTGGATTGACGTTGTATGCCAGTGCTGGCTTGCTCTTCGGTTATCCGGCGACGGCTGGGACTTACAACTTCACCATCACGGCGACAGATGGCAACAATTGCACGGGCACGCGGGTGTATTCCTTAACGGTCAGCACGGGTGCGTTGGCGGCGCGCACGGCGTTGGCGCAGATCGCTGACTATGACGGCGATGGCAAAAGCGATCCGGCGTTGTGGTCAGCCAAGGATGGTATGTGGCGCATCTTTGAGAGCCGCAACCAGCAAGCGGTGACGCGCGCTTGGGGGATGGCGGGCGACGTGACGCTGCTCGGTGATTACGACGGCGATGGCAAAACCGATCTGGCGGTTTTCCGGCGCGCAACGGGCACGTGGCTGGTCAAATTAAGCAGTGGGCACAGCGGCGACGGCCAATACCTGATCAAACAATGGGGCCTCGGCACGGATGTGCCCGTGCTGAATGATTATGACGGAGACGGCAAGACCGATTGCGCCGTCTGGCGCGGGGCCACAGGCACTTGGTACGTCTGGCAAAGCGCGACCAACACGTACCGCACGCAGGCCTGGGGTGCGGGGTACGACCCCACACAATGACCTGTCCGCGCCGGGCGATTATGACGGTGATGGACAGGCGGATTTAGCTATATGGCGCGCGAGTGCGCAGATGTAGTACGTGCTGCGCAGCACTGATCGAACCGCGCAGATGCAGGCGCAAGGGCAGGCCGGTGATCAGCCGGTGCAAAAGCGATAAGCGGCACAGTGCCCACGCGCTACCGTTGCCGCAACAAGTTCAAACCCAAGCGGCGGGCGCTGCTACCGCGCCCGCCGGCACGCGTTCCCAGGTGAACGTCTTGATCAAATCCGCCGCTTGGCAGGCTGTGGGTTGAGCTAAACAGCCGAGGCTCCAACCCAGCCAGCTAATGATTTCCGGCAAGCTTACGCCGCGCGCTTGCAACGCGGTCAAACTCGCGGCCCCTGCGCGTTTGCCTAGGCGTGTGCCATCCGGCGCGGTCACCAAGCCCAAATGCGCGTAGGCCGGGCGCGCGTAAGCGAGCAATTCCTGCAACCGAATTTGCGTCGCCGTCACTTCGCGCAGATCAGCGCCGCGCACGATTTCTGTCACGCCCTGTTCACCATCATCCAGCACGACGGCCAAGTGGTAAGCAAAGCAGCCATCGCGCCGATACAACACCGGATCGCCCGTCAGCGCAGCCGGATCATCGGTTTGCGCGCCCAACAACAAGTCCTTCCATTCGACCACGCCCGGCGGCAATTCCACGCGCAACGCGGTGTGGCAGAACGTGGCGACTTTGCCCGCGCGGCAACGGCCCGGATAGGGGCGTATGCCTTCGTTTGTATGCGGAGCCGAGGCCAGCGAGGCCAGGTCTTTGCGCGAACAACGGCATTGATACAACCGGCCTTGTTGCGCCAAGCGCTCCAGACTCGCGCGATACCACGCGCCGCGTGCGGATTGCCAGACAAGCGGGCCATCTGCTTCCAAACCGAGCGCCGCCAGATCGCGCAAGTGCGCCTCGGCCCATTCGCGTTGGCAACGCGCCCTGTCTACGTCCTCGATGCGCACGAGCCAGCGTCCGCCCTGTGACCCTCTTTGTGATTTGACCGAGAGCCACGACGCCAGCGCCGTGCGTAGATTGCCCAGATGCAATGCGCCGGTTGGAGACGGCGCAAACCGTCCGACTGTCATGGATTGTGGATTGGATCGGATTTGGGAGTGAAAACCATTTGCCAGAGCGTCATCACGATGGTGCCCGCGCCTGTGCCCCACAGCACTGCGGGCACGCCGTACAAACCCGCGCCGCCCGTCCCTCGTTCGAGCACGAAGGTCACGGTCACCGAGACGGCAATCGCCGCCAGCGCGGCATTCGCACGCACGCGGCGTGTGTACAGCCCGGCCAGCAAGGGCAGCAACAGTGCCGCCGACATCAGCGTATAGAAAATTTTCAGCGCATCAATCACGCTGGGCAATAACATGCCCAGCACCGCGCCTAATGCGCCGCACACCAGCGCAGTCCCGCGCACCATACGCAGCATCTGCCGGTCATCCGCCGCCGGATTGATGAAAGTCTTATACAGGTCTTTGGTTAACGAAGTGCTCAGCATAAACAGCACCGCATCCGCCGAACTGACTTCGGCGGAAAAGATCGCGCCCAGTAACAGGCCGCCCAGCCAGAGCGGCAACGCCTGCACGAGCAGCGTCGGCAAGGCCAATTCGCGATTGGCCAAAGCGGGGAAGTGCGTGCGTGCGATCATCCCTAACAACGCGGGCACGATGGCGAAGGCCAACAGGCCTAGTGCATTCAACGCGACACCGCGCCGCACCGCGCGTTCATCGCGTGCGCCAAAAACCTTTTGCAACAGCCCCGGCGAAATCACGAACGAAGGCGCGAGCAACGCCAAATACCGCAATACGCCTGCCGCGCCAATGCCGGTCAGACTGAGATAAGCTTTGGAATCTTTGACGGCATCGCCCAGGTCGAGGGACATCTGTAACGCGTAAAAGCCGCCGCTCTGCCGCAGCAGAAACCACAGCGCCAAGACGAAGCCGAGCAGCTTGACGAACAATTGCAAGGCGTTCACTTTGGCCGTGCCCAGCAACCCGCCCGCCGTGAAATAGAGCGTCGCCACGCCCGCGCCGATCACACAACCCACCGGTTTGCTGACGCCCGCCACGACATTCAGTATCCACGCCACCGCGATCAATTGCCCCGCCAGAATCGCCAGCGAGCCAACCCACAACAGCAACGCCACGACACCGCGCACGCGCCGGTCATAGCGGAATTCCAGGTAATCACCGACCGTGAACAAGTTTTGATCGCGCGCCACCCGCCAGATGCGCGGCCCCACGGTAAAGGCCAGGATCATTGAGCCGATGCCCGCCGAGCCAACCCACCACCACGCCGACATTCCATCGCGATAGCCCAACCCCGTCGCGCCCACCGTCGAACCCGCGCCGATATTGGCCGCGAGCAAGGTGGCGAAGACCAGCCCCGCACTCAATTCGCGTCCGGCCACGAAGAAATCACTGGATTGGTGAACGCGGCGCGAGGCGTATGCGCCGATGAAGATCATGGCGAGGGCGTAGGCGATGAGAATGAGTAGGTAGGTCATACTTACTTTTGCATTTGCTCAGCGTTTGGCAATCCGGGCAATGCTTGCGCAGCTTTGACAGCTCGCACTACCGCCTGCGCCAGCACATCTGCTGCCAACGCGCCAATCAACGTCACATTACCGGTGCGATTCGACTTGCCCGTTGCCAGCGCAAAGAGCGTGTCGCCATCGGACATGGTGTGCACCGGATTGATCGTGCGCGCCAGGCCGTCGTGCGCCATCTGGGCGACTTTGCTGCATTGGGCTTTATCGAGTTTGGCATCCGTGGCGACGACGCCGATGGTGGTCGCCGTGCCGCCCAGACTTGGCGGCAACGCTTCGCCGCGCAGGATCGCCTTCATCGTGCCCATGATCGCTTTGCCATCGGCGGTGCGCGCACCAGCCAGGATTTTGCCGGTCGCCGGGTCAAGCACATCACCGACGGCGTTGACGGCAACAATTGCGCCGACGGTCAGGGTCGCGCCCGTCTTCTGATCCTTCAACTGAATCGAGGCCGTGCCCAGGCCGCCTTTCATCGCACGTGCAGCGCCGAAAAGCTTACCAACTGTCGCGCCCGCGCCCGCGCCGACATTGCCTTCGGCGGGCGCGTTGGTGGTTGCGGCCTCACAAGCCTTGTAGCCAGCGGCGGCATCGGGGCGGATTTTGGCATCGCCGACACCGAGGTCATACAGGATCGCGGCGGGCACGATGGGGACTTTGGCCGGGCCGGTGGGGAAACCGAAGTTGTGTTCTTCCAACCAGCGCACGACGCCGGTGGCGGCTTCGAGGCCAAAGGCCGAGCCACCCGCGAGCATGATGGCGTGGACTTGCTGCACCAGGTTGCGTGGATCGAGCAGATCGGTCTCGCGCGTGCCGGGCGCGGCGCCGCGCACGTCTACGCCAGCGGTCGCGCCTTCTTCGGTGAGGATGACGGTGACGCCGGTGGGGCGACGCGCGTCGGTGAATTGGCCGACCTTGAGGCCCGCGACATCGGTGATGGCGGAACGGTTCCCAAGAGCGGATGAAGCTTGCATTGCGAGTTCGGAAAGCATGGTGCTGGGCAGCATGGTGATCGAAGCGGCGGCCAGCGTACCGCGCAGGATGTCGCGGCGCGTTGGTTGCGTGGCCGACGAATCTCCAATTTCAAATTTGAGATTTGAGACTCCGGCTCTGGTGAGTTGATCGTTCATCGGTCTAACGTAGCGTTACGTTGACGTTGAATACCGGCTGCTGTGCCGTCAGTTCCAACGTCTGTTGTTGCGGCGCGTGTTGCGCGTGCGTGACCAGCAAGAGTTTGCGTGACGGTCGCACGTGCTCGAAACGAAACGTGCCATCAGCCTGACTGACCGTGAATTGATGGCGCTGCTGCAAAACTTCAAAGGGCAGGAAGCGTTGCAATGCGGGCCGTTCGTCAGCGTCGCTCAATTCCACTTGGGCATTGGCGAGGGCGTTGCCGGTCTGATCGCGCGCTTCGCCCGTGAGCGTGACGCCTTTGCTCAGCCGCAGTGTGACGGTCGGCGCGGCAGGGTGGAATTGCAATGGCGCGGAAACTTCGCTCAGAAATTCAGGATGAATGGCTTCGATGATGAATTCGCGGTTGGGGTGGACTTCGACCTCAAAGCGGCCTTGCGCATCGGTGCGCGCGTCGCCGGTTTCCCATTGATAGCTGTTGGCGAAAGCTTGTTTGCCCGCGTCAGCAGCGGCGTAATGCGTTTTGACGTGCACATCCGCCAGCGGCTGCTGGTGTTCGTCGCTGATGAAGCCGCGCACGATTTTGCTTTTGAGCAGTTGGAATTCGAGCGTTTGTGTTTCCTGTTCACCGAGCGTCAACGCCGCGTGTTCGACCGCATAACCGTCGTGTTTGGTCGAAAGATCAACTGCGCCGCTAAGCAAGTCGGCCAGCATGAATTGGCCCGCTTCGTCGGCACGGGCGTGTTTGAAAATAACGCCCTGGCGGGTGCGGATCGCAATGCCGAGTTCGGCGGCGAGCGGCGCGCCGGTGTCGCGATCTACGATGCGACCCATCAGCTGCGCGGTTTCGGCCTGGCGCGCGGTCAGCGAGACCAGCGGCAGCAACAACGCCAGGGCGCAAAGCAGGGCGGCGAGCGTGAATTTGAGTTTGGGGGATAGCATGGTCATCAATGATTGGCCCTAGTTGGTGAAGGTTCCTAACACACGTCCCAGGCGAATCGTAGCGTCAATGCGTTTGGCCGGAACGTGGCGGTCAGTGGCGCGGCTTTGGATGTATTGCGGATTTTCATAAAGCGTGGGCCACTGATAATCGGGACTCCAAAAATCGGTCACATCGTCGTGCCAGCCGTCCAGATTGCGGTCGCCGGTTTGAAAGCAGGCATTCGGCGTGCAGCGCAACACCGTCGTCAAATCGGGGAAGAGCATCGTTTGAATCCAGTCGTCCGGGTCAGGCGAATCGAGTTCGTAAAGCGTCATGAAGTTGTTTTGCAACGTGACTATTTTGCCATTCAGATCGGCGCAGCCGCCTTTATCAAAGATGCCGTCGCCATCGCTATCAACACGGGGGGTGACCGTGAAAGTCAGCGTCGCCTCGCCATAACCGTTCCAGCCGCAGGGCGAAAATTGGTCTACGTTATAGGCTTGGCCGAAGGGTGGGACGGTATCATTCCAGGTGTAAGCATCGGTCAGCGGATACCAGTTGGTCGGATAGGGGTAATAGGCGACGCGGTTGGGGAAGTTGAGATAGTCAGGGCCGCGATACCGGCTGTTGATCGAACAGCTATTCCATTCGACTTTGGTTTGCGCGCAGGGCTGATGCCAGCCTTTGAATTGATCGGCATCCAGGCGCTTGCCGACGTTGGAATTGACGCCCCAATTGCCCCAGGGCACCGAATGAAACCCCACGTCGCACTCTTCGGCGGTTTGATAGGCGTAGCGGTTGTGATTGACGGGTTCGAGGCGGACGACGCAGCGAGGTTGGGCGAAGGCCGGATGCCCCAACAGCAGCATGGGTAACGCCAGCCAGTGCGCGAGGATAAGCGGTTTATACGGCGAAATGTTCATTTCTTGGTCTGCGATTTTTTCCGGGTCACCTTTTCCCCAGGCAGTTTTTTGCCAGGTGTTCGAGTACGTTGCAGCAAGCGTTCTAAGTCGTCCATCATTTCAGGCAGTTCTAGTGTTTCCGCAAATTGCTTGACCCAATACCTGACACGCTCACGGTCAAGGTTGGGATGCACCTCCAGAATTGCTGCAATGTCAGTGATGTCTTTTGTACGCTGGGCGGTCGCTTTCATGATGACGAGGTCTTCCGGGGTCGGGAAAACAAGCCGCACCGATTCAATCTCGACGTGGGTGGATCGCTCAATCATCTCTTGTTCAAACGGTATCGCCGCTAGCGAAATATCCACCTTGATGGTGGCGTCAGGGGTTTGATGTTGTAGCAGGAGCACCCGCCGCTGTTGAGCGAATTCGAGCGTGCCAGGAAAGCGCGGGGTAAATCCATGAGCGCGGCCGGATTCGAGAAAGGTCTTCAAATCCCGCTCCGCCAGCCAGACCGTGACATGAATGTCTTCAGTCAGCCGTGGCTGCGCGACGAAGGAGACTGCGATGCCGCCGATGATGGTGTAACTGACTTGCGTCTCTTCAAACCAGCGGGACAGCGCCGCCAACGGGGCAAGCATCAATGAAACGGCGTCAGGCTTTTTGCGCATAGGCTTCTTGTAACCGCCGCCAGCGCGCCTGTGCCTCTTCCTCGCCCTGGCGCAGTTTCTCTTCCCAACCCATTGCCCGCCCGAATTGGAAAAGCGTGGCGAGTTGCCGCAGCTTGACCGCTGGCGGCGTCTGGCGAATCTCTTCATTGATAAATTCGTTGACCAGCCGCCAGCGTTCCTTAAAGGCCAGCGCTTCTTCTTTCGTCATTAACATCTGTTTGCCTCCTTGCAGCGCGAGTTTTAGGGCAAGTATCTGCAAAAAGCAAAAGAGCGAATGAAGAGCAGCTTCATTCGCCCTGGCTTTCAAGTTGTTTGAGCGGCCCGGCAAACTGCCGAACCTAGTACACCGTTCAGCCCCGGCCTTCCCAGCCGCTTTGTTTATAAACGCCATGCTCGACGATGACGGGCACGACCGGGTCGCCGCCCGTATAGCCGAACATCTCCTGGCGGTAGGCCAGATTGTCCTGCGCATTGCGTTCGTCAAAGGCGATGCCTTGCGCGTTGTACCACGCTTTGGCTTTCGCGCAGTAAGGGCAATCGGGCTTCGTGTAAATGACTACGTTGCTCATAGCTTATATTCAGTGGTCAGTGGTCAGTGGTCAGTGGTCAGTGGTCAGTGATCGCAGCCAAACTGACCACTAGCCGCTGACCGCCGACTGCTACCTCTTCTCCATCGGCACAAACTCCAGATTCAACTCGCCCAGATATTCCGAACGCGGGCGAATTAGTTTGTTGTTGGCGTACTGTTCCAGAATGTGCGCCGTCCAGCCGGACATGCGGCTGATCGCGAAAATCGGCGTATAAAGATCAAGCGCGATGCCGAGTTGGTAGTAGGTCGAGGCCGAATAGAAATCCACGTTCGGATTGAGGCCCTTTTCGGCTTTGACGATCTCTTCGATGCGGCGCGACATGTCGAACCACTTGGTATTGCCCTGGCGCTTGCCGATTTCCTGGGACATGCGGCGCAAGTGCGTGGCGCGCGGGTCTTCGGTGCGGTAAACCGCGTGGCCGAAGCCCATGACTTTCTCTTTGTTGGCGAGCTTGGTGCGAATCCAATTTTCCGCGCCTTCGATAGTGTTGACGTCCAGCAGCATGCGCATGACCTGTTCGTTGGCGCCGCCGTGCAACGGGCCCGCGAGCGCGCCCATGCCCGCCGTGACCGCCGCATAAACATCGGCCAGCGTGGCCGCCGTGACGCGCGCGGCAAAGGTCGAGGCGTTGAATTCGTGATCGGCGTGCAGCGTCAAGGCGATGTCAAACGCGCGCTCTTCGATGTCGTCCGGCTCTTTGCCGGTGAGCATGTAAAGGAAGTTGGCGGCGAACGAAAGGTCGTTGCGCGGCGCGATGGGCTGCCGTCCGTTACGGATATTGTCGAAGGCGGCGACCAGCGTCGGCGTTTGCGCCATCAGGCGCATGGCTTTGCGCTGATTGGCCTCCATCGTCGAATTGCCAGTGTCCGGGTCGTAAAACGCCAGCGCGGACAAGGCGGTGCGCATGGCGGCCATCGGCACGGCGTCTTTGGGAAAGGCCATCATCAAGCCCAACACCTGAGCCGGCGCGGCGGCGTTGGCCTGGAGTTGCGCCTTGGTTTCAGCGAGTTCGGCCTGGTTGGGCAATTTGCCATGCCAGAGCAGGTGAATGACTTCTTCAAAGCTGCAATGGGTGGCGAGATCGTGGATGTTGTAGCCGCGATAAGAAAGATAGCCTTCGTTACCGTCAATATAACAAATGCTGCTCGGTGCGGCAGGCACGTCGCGTAAACCTGCGCCGGCGGTTGCTGGTTGACTCATAGATTTATTCGTCCTGAATTCAAAATTTCGTTTTTGTGCAAGCTTTTCGTGCAATTTGGCGGACGCCAGATTGCGAAGAACCAGATTGTGAGCGCCAGATCGAGAGCGGTTAAAACGATGACAATGCAAAGATAACAACGCCAGCAAAGACTGTCAAAATAACTGTAGGAAAGAGCCTCATGCAGTGAAGGGAGAAGCCTTTGGCCTCTCCCTTCATCCTCACACTATGCTTTCGGTTTTGGCGGCGCCAGCGTGGTGGCAATAACGACCGAATCGAATCCACATTTGGCGTGTGAGCCGTCGCAGAACGGCTTATTGCTGCTCTGGCCGCAACGGCACAGGCCGACAACGCTACGACCCGCGAGATCGTATTTGTTGCCGTCGCCGTCGTACAGTTCAATCTCGCCTTCCACCCGCAGCGAGCCATTTTTATTCACCGTAATTTTGACTGACATGCATTCTCCGGTTGAGAGCGGTTGGGCAGGCGCGCCGCCTGCGATCCGGCAATTACTTGCCCTTCTTGGAAGCCTTAATCGGGTTCAAGGCGCGTGGCGCGCGCTCTTTCGCCAATTGGTCGGCGTAGGCTTTGCAATCATGGTTGTCAGATTTGTCTTTCATCCAGGCGCTCACATCAATCGAATGAAAGAGCGAAGCAAAAACCGGAAATTCGTGGTTGCATTTTGGGCAATGAATCAAATAGCGCTTTACAGTTGCCATAATAATTACTCCTTAACTTACTGGGTTCTTTTTCGTGATTGTCTTGATGGGATGACCTGCCCGAATCGTGCTGATGAGCCACTGTCAGCTACCACCGACCCTGAGCAAAGGCGAAAGTATACACGACGACCCCTTGTCGGGCTAATCCACCGAAAAAATTTTCTTTCTGAGGCAGTCCGTCGAGATGGGTAGGCTGCCTCAGCATCTGGTTTGCGCTTAAGGCCAGCTTACGGTTTCGCCGCGAAACTGGTTGCGCGCTCAATAAATTCCGCAATGTTATTGTGCAGTGCGGTGCGGTCCTCGTCGCGCAGATACATCATATGCCCGGAGTTGTAGTAATTCAGTTTGACGTTTTTCTGCAACTCGGCGGGCAAGCCCAGATGCAGCATCGTGAACTCGGTCGCAAAGAACGGCGTCGCCATGTCGTAATAGCCGTTCTCGACCTGCACCAGCAATTTGGGATTGGTAATCATCGCTTGCGTCAGGTCGCGCTGCGAGTTGGGCGCGCTGGGAAAGCCGCCGCCACCGCCGCCACCGCGACCGCCACCGCCGGTACGTGTCCAATTCCACGCGCCGCCACCGCTGCTGTTGTTGTATTGCTTGTCTTTGCCGAATTTCAATTCATCGTGGTTGTACATATTGACGAGTGCCGTATATGCGCCGCCGACTGCTGGGCCTTCTGGGTCGCCTTGCGCGGTCGCGGACAGCAAATCCGCAGTGTATCCCGTAAAGCGCGCGTCAATGCGGCCGCTGGTCAATCCGCGACTGCGCAACAACTCGACATTGAATTGGCCGAGCGTGGGGCGCAAATTCGCTTTCAGCAAATAATCTTCGCCCAGCCCGGTGAAGTAGGCGAGCTTCTTCGCGACAGCGGCCTTTTGCGCGGCCGTCAATGCGCTGCCCTTGAAAAGTGCGTCGGCATATTCGGTTTGGGCGTACTTGCGCGCTTCTTCGATGAATTCAGCCTGATTGGCCGGACGAGTCTTGAGCGCCTTGTGGTACCACGCGACGGCGGCGTAACTCGGCAAGTAAAAGATGTAAGGCCGATCATCGCCCGCCGCAAACGTGATCGTCGCCAGATCAAGCACCGAAGAGATCAGGCAAATGCCGTTGAGGTGCATGTTGTAACGGCTTTGCAGCAGATTGCCCAGCACGGCCGAACGGAACGTGCCGTAGCTTTCGCCGATCAGGAACTTCGGCGAATTCCAGCGGTCGTTACGGCTGATGTATGTGTTGATAAAATGACCAAAGGCGGCGGCGTCTTCGTCCACACCGTAAAAATCGCGCTCCGTCCCTTTGCCCGCCGCGCGGCTGTAGCCCGTCCCCATCGCATCAATAAAGACGAGGTCGGTTTTGTCCAACAGGCTTTCGGTATTGTCTATGAGCCGGTACGGCGCGGGCGGCGTGAATTCGCCATTCACCGTCCAGGCGCGGCGCGGCCCAAAGGCGCCCATGTGCAACCACATCGTCGCGGAGCCAGGCCCGCCGTTATACAGAAACGCGACGGGCCGCGTGCTGGGGTCTTTTACATCGCTGCGCGTGTACGCGACAGAGTAAAGCAGCCCTGTTGGCTCGCCCGCATCATTCTTGAGCAGCGTCGTCCCGGCGCTGGCCTTGTAAGGAATCGTTTGTCCACCGATTTGAATCGTATGTTCGGTGACGGACCATTCTTCGCGCGGCGTTTCAGTGGGTGTGGGCCGCGCTTCTTGTGCACGGCCTTCAGGCGCTTGGGCTTGTTGGCGGCCCGGCGGTTGTGCGTAGGCGGTTAGCACCAGCAGGCTCATTCCGCAGGTGCGCAACAGTATTGCGGCCAGACGTTGTATAGACTTCGGCATCTTCTCGTCCTCCAAAAGAGTGGGCAGATTGTTAGGCAATTCGTTGGATGTAACTACGGCGCTCGGCACGAGGGCAGACGCCTTAGCCCGAGCAGCTTGCTAACGGTGGGCGCATTCTATGTGTCTCGTGCTGGCAACGCAATTCGCCAGGCGTCTTACGACAGCCCGACACGCCGTAACAGGTCGGCAAAACGCGGATCGCGGCGCAACGGTTTCAAGCGCGGATCAACTTTTAGCCAAGCCATCTGATCCACGCGTTCCTGGTATCCCTTTTCCAGCCAGGCAAACGCCTGATCCAGATCGCCCAGCGCGCCATAGGCGAGCGCGGCGTCATACGGATAAATGTAACCGCCTTTGGCCGTCGCGATGGTTTGTTTGAGTGTGCGTTCAGCGGTGGTGTGGTCGCCCGCGCTGGCGTAGGTATAAGCGAGCATTAACCCCATATCCATCGCCAAGCCTGCGTCGTTTTGCCGCACGCGTTCGAACAAGGCGATGGCTTTGGCGTATTCGCCCTTCGCCGCATAACAAACCGCTAGGTTCATCTGAATCTGTGGGAGATTCGGCTCAATGGCGAGCATGCGTGTATTCCCGGCGATGGCGGCGGCGTAATCGCCTTTGAGAAAATACGGGAAGGTGTATTCCGGGGCGGTCAGGGGCGAAACCGGGTCGAGCGCGGCGGCGCGTTGCAGCACGGCGATGGATTCATCAAAGCGCCCCATCAACGCCAGATATTTGCCATACCACATCTGCCCATCGGGCAAGCCGGGATTGAGCGCGACGGCGCGTTTCAATTCCTGTTCGGCGGCGGCGAATTGCCAGTCGTACATGAAATGCACGACACCCAGCGCGGTGTGTGCCTCGGCGAGTTCGTTGTCCAACGCGATGGCCTGTTGCGCCGCCGCTTTGGCTTTTGCCATGGCTTCGCCCATGTTCGTGACCGAACTCGATGACCAGTAATAGGCTTCAGCCAACGCCGCATAGGCCAGCGCAAATTTCGGATCGGCCTGGAGCGCCTGCTGAAACGAAGCGAGCGCCTTTGCATACCCTTCGGTGCCGGCGCGATTGCGGTAGTAACGCCCTTTGGCATAAGCCTCCCACGCGGCCTGATTGCTGCTGTAAGGCCGCGCGATGCGCTCGCGTTCATTACCGCTCAGCTTCAACGCCAGCGCCTCGGTGACTTTGGCCGAGATCGTGTCTTGCAGTGTGAAGACATCGTTGCATTGTTGATCGCATTGATAGGCCCAAAGCGATTGGCCGTCGGCCACACGCACCAGCCGCACGGTCACGCGCACGCGGTCGCCGATTTGCTGAATGCTGCCATCCAGCACCGCGTCCACTTGCAAGTCGCGCCCGGCCTGCAACGGATCATTGCCTGCAAATTTCAAGACGGAAGTCGTCGGGCGCACGGCCAGCGCACTGACATTGCTCAGCCGCGTAATCAGCACATCGGCGAGGCCTGTGCCCAGGTAGTCTTCTTTGGCGGGCGCGGTGAGCGATTTGAAGGGCAGCACGGCGAGCGAATGGATGATGGATGGCGGATTTGCAATTTGAGATTTGAGATTTGAGATTCGCTTGGCCTGCCACCAGTAAGCCGCACCCGCCAACAGTAGAACGCAGGCTGTTGCTACCACGATTGTCGCCTGCCTGGCGTGGGGCGGTGGCGCTTCAACAAGCGCGCGTTCGCGCGGCTCCCACTCGCCCAATCGCCCGCTCTCCCCGTCTTCTTCCTCCTCGACCACCACCCGCAGCTTCGCTTCTTGCACGACCAGTTCGGTGACTTCTTCCGCCGCCTCGCGCACTTCGGCCACAAAGCGGTAGCCGCGTCCGGGCACGGTGACGATGAACTGATGTTCGTCTTTGCTCTCGCCGAGCGTCTTGCGCAGGACGGAGATGTTCCGCGTCAGGCCGCTCTCTTCGACAATCGTGTCGCCCCAGACCGCCGTCATCAATTCGTCTTTTTCGAGCACGCGCGCGCGTTGCTCGACCAGCACGAGCAGCGTGTCGAAGGCCTTCGGCGTCAGCGGCAAGACCTCGCCGTCGCGCAGCAGAAGGCGCTTGCGGCCGTCAATCCGAAACTTGCCGAACTCGTAAAAGCTGTTGGCTGGCATAGACATATCCCGCTGTAAGAAATCCGCAGAATTTGTAAGGGCGTTTGTCAGGACTTGTCAGCGGCCGTGTTGCTACTGTCCGCCGCGTCGGAGCCGGGGCGCGTTCCCCAGGTTCATTGAAGACAGCGGCGGGCGACTTTAGCACTGTCGTCCCGGCACGCAAATAACGAAACCAGCGACCGGCAACGGTCAGCGACACACAAGCGTATGACAATCAGACGCCGCGTCGAAATTACGGTTGAAAGCAAGCTCCTGGGTTTGCGCCGCCCGCCGACGGGCAGCCCCACCGCTGCCGTCTGGTGTCCGCACTGTTCGGCGCCGAGCCTGATGCTCGCGCCGGACGAAGCCGCCGTGCTGGCAGGCGTCAGCACGCGCACGATCTATCGCTAGGTAGAAACCGCGCAGCTTCACTTCACGGAAACGCCCGATGGAAGGTTGCTAGTCTGCCCGAACTCGTTGACACAATAACTTTCCGCAAAAGGAGTAAATCATGATGAACTTACCGAAAACATTTATTGCGTTGGTTGTCACCGGCTTGCTGTTGCTGAGCGCTGCCAGCGCGCAGGCCCAAACTGCCAACCCCGTGCTGGCCGCACTCAAGCGCCGCGCGTTAGAAACACCACCCGCCACGTCAACCGACGAGCCAGAACAAAGCAACCTTGAACGCCAAGCTGTCGCGCAATCCGGCATCCTCGACATTCTCGAACGGCAGAAGAAGGCGCTGGTGGGCAGTTGGCTACGCAAAACGCACGCGCCCGATGGCGACCCGTTGACCGACTTCCTGGGCCTCGTTACCTTCCACGATGACGGTACGCTTACTTCAAGCACCGCGATTGACATCACCACCGAGCCCCCCTTTGTCACCAGCGTTGCGCACGGCGCGTGGATGCATCAGGGCGGGCGCGTCTTTGACGTGACCTTTGTTTCTACCGTCAACGATCTGAAAGGCAACCTCATCGCCATAGCCAAATTGCATCAGCGCATCACACTAGATGAGAGCGGCGACAAATATACGAGCCGCTTTACCGTAAGGGTTACAGATGCGGAAGGGCATAGCTTCGATCTCGCGCCGGGCACGGAAGACGGCACGCGCATCAAGGCTGAGCCTTTTCAATAATCCGGCGGCTGGCATCGCGGCCTGACCGTCAAGTGCGAAAGCTCTTTGACAATTGAATCGCTGAAGCAACGGAAAGAAGTGTAGTTGCGATGCGGGGACCGTTAACGCTCCCCGCATCGCAGTGCGTTCAACGGCAAACAAAGCTATTGCGCCAACCCTATGCGTTTTACCAACTCAGCAAAGCGCGGATCGCCGCGTAATGGGTCTAGCGGCGCAAAGGACTGCAACCAGCCCATCCATTCGCATTGATCTTCCCGTGCTTTTTCCAAATAGGCGAACGCCTGATCTTTATCGCCGAGTCCCACATAAACCATCGCCACATCAAACGGCGAGACATATTGTTGCTGCGCCATTTGCTGTAATTCGCGCAACATTTGCAACGCCTCAGCGCGCCTGCCTGCCAGGGCATATTCCCAGCCCAAGGCGCCCACAACTTGCGAAATCGGCATTAGCGGTTTGACTTTCTCCAGTTCGGCAATCGCAGCAGCGTAATTACCTTTGGTGCCGTAAGCCAGCCCCAACATTTCGCGCGAAAACGGATTGTTCGGATCAAGGTCAAGCGCCTGCTGTGCTGCGCTGACTGCTTCGTCAAAGCGACGAGCCATCATATAAGTTGAGGCGATGAAGCTGCCAGCGGTGGGCGAAAGCGGATCAAGTTGTTGCACCCGGCGCAACACCGCGACGCCTTTGTCGGCGTCTTTACCCATAAAGTATTCGCCATAGAAAAACATGGCGGCTACCGAATTGGGACTCAAGGCCATCGCGCGTTGAAATTCGCGTTCGGCGGCAGGATTGAGTTGATGGACAAAAACATGCCCCAACGCGGCGTGGGCTTCGGCCAGCGTGTCATCCAACGCGAGCGCTTTTTCGGCAGCGGCTCTGGCTTTGGGCAAGGCTTCGCGCGGTGACATCAGCCAATCGGAGGCTGCCGCATACGCATCCGCCAGTCCCGCCCAAGCCAGCGCATAATTCGGGTCGAGCCGCAGCGCTTCATTCAATTCTTTGACCGCTTGCCGATTGCCTTCCGGGGTGTATTGCAGCGTGTGGTAACGGCCTTTGAGATAAGCCTGATAGGCGGCGGCGTTGTCGGTGTAGCGCCGCGTCAGCCGCTGCCTTTCTTCGCCTGACAACTGCAACGCCAGCGCGTCGGTCAGCCGCGTTGAAACCATATCCTGCAAGGCAAACATGTCTGTGCATTGCTCGTCGCACTGAAAGGCCCAGAGCGGCTGGCCGTCACTCGTGCGCAGCAAGCGCACCGTCACGCGCACGCGGTTGCCGATTTGTTGGATGCTGCCGTCCAACACTGAATCCACTTTCAAAGCCTGTCCGGCTTGCAGCGCATCTTTCCCGCCGAACGGCAGCACCGAACTGGTCGGGCGCACGGCCAATTGGCTCAGGTTGCTCAGCCGCGTAATCATCACGTCGGCCAGCCCGATGCCCAGGTATTCGTCATTGCTGTTCTGGCCTGGCTGCGGATTGAGCGATTTGAAAGGCAGCACGGCCAGCGTCTTGATTGCGGATTGCGGATTGCGGATTGCGGATTCTTGCCCTCGCCGCCAGTAGGTTGTGCCGATTGCCAGCACGGCAAGCAAGGTTGACGCTAGCGCAATGCGAGCAGTGAGGCGGCGAGGCGCGGGAACGCTGGTGGCAAGGGCTTTCAAAGTCTCCCCCTCTCCCCGTCTCTCCATCTCCCCATCATTCTCTTCTTCTTCAATCACGACGCTGACCTTCGATTGCTGGACGATCAACGTCTCAGCCTCGGCAGCCTCTGGGGCTAGCTCGCGCACCTCAGCCACGAAACGATAGCCGCGTCCCGGAATCGTTTTGATGAAACGCTGTTCGTTCGGCTTTTCGCCCAGCGCCTTGCGTAGCGCCGAAATGTTTTGGGTCAGGTTGTTTTCTTCGACCACCGAATCGGGCCAGAGCAGGGTCATCAACTCTTCTTTTTCGAGCACCCGTTCGCGGTGTTGCAGGAAAACCAGCAGCGTTTCGAGGTTTTTTGGCGTGAGCGCGACTGGCCGTCCCGCGCACAGCAGCGTGCGTTGTGCCGCGTCGAAGCGGAAACCGCCAAATTCATAGCTGGATTTACTCGTTGAATCCACAGGGTTTCAGGCGCCTTTCAGAACTTTCAGCACATTCATACGGCCCGCTAAGGACTTTCAGATTCGTGCTGGCCGATGCTCAGCGCGTATCAAGGCGGTGTTCCGCTGTAGTCGCCAGATGTCAGGCGCCCACCGGCGGAACACACGCACCTTAACCCAAACAGGAGGCGCACGTGAACAGGAAACGGAGAATTGAGATCACGGTTGAAAAAACGCTGCTGATCGTTCGCCGCACTTCGTCGCTGCCGGTTTGGTGCCCTGCATGTCCGGCCCCGGCGCAACTGATTACGCCGGAAACTGCCGCCGCGCTGCTCGGCGTGAGCACGCGCACACTCTATCGCAAGGTAGAAGCCGGTCAATTTCATTTTGTCGAAACGGCGGAGGGCAAGCTGCTGGTTTGCCCGAACTCGTTAATCACAGCAACACCTTAAAGGAGAAAAATCATGCCTAACTTGAAACAGAACCTGAACGCGAAAACTTTTACCCTCACACTGCTCTTTGCCGCGGCGCTCTGCCTGGCCGGGCTAGCGCGGCCAAGCCAGCTTGTGACCAGCGTCCACGCCCAAAGCGCGGGTGAGGGAACGCCAGATCAAGCGCAGGAAAAAGCCGCCGCGAACCAATTCCCGCGCCAGCGCACCTGCAATCTGGGCAGCCTGCAAGGCAATTACGCCGATCAGGCTTCGGCCACGGTGATTCCCGGCGGCCTCGCGCCCGCCGCCTGCACTGGCATCGTGACCTTTGACGGCAACGGCAAACTCACAGCCCGCGAATCGCACAGCTTCAACGGCTTCATCGTGCCGGTGGCGAATTACATCGGCACTTACACACTGAAGGCGGATTGCAGCGGCACGATGACGCTCACGTCGGTGGAACAGGGCTTCACCACCAAACAGAACTTCGTCGTCACCGAAGACAACAAGGAGATTCCCTATGTCGTCCAGGACGAGGGCGTCGTCTCGTTCGGCACGATGAAGAAAATGTAGCTAAATCGAAACACGCAGGATAGGTACACGCCAGCGCTGTATTTTCTATCAGTGTTCCAAACTCGCTTGTTCCGATTTAGCTGGTGATTGTCGCAAGGCCGCCGTTTGGCCCTTTGAGCCAAACGGCGGTGCGCTACAAAATGCTGCAAAAGGAAATCACTTCATGCAACCTCATCACGATGAAAAGGCACTGCTCGCGCGCCTGCAAGCGGGCGAACAAACGGCGCTGGCACAACTTTACGACCATTATGCCGGGACGCTTTACGGGCTGGCATATCGCATCACTGGCAACGCCGCTGACGCCGAAGAAGTCGTGCTCGATGCCTTCACGCAAGCCTGGCGGCAGGCGCAACGCTACGACCCCGCGCGCGGCAGCATCGCCGCCTGGCTCGTCACCATCGCCCGCAGCCGCGCGCTCGACCGCCGCCGCCAACAGCCGCGCGAAAGCTGGCCCGCGCAACCCTGGGCGGCCTTGCCTTTCGCTGAAGACCCTGAAGCTATCGCTACGCAATCTGAGCAGGCCGCTCGCTTGCGCGCCTTGCTCAACGGGTTGCCCGCGAGTCAGCGGCAAGTCTTGGTGTTGGCGTATTTCTACGGCCTGTCGCAGCACGAAATCGCCGCGCAGTTGGGCGAACCGCTGGGCACGGTCAAGACGCGCGCGCGTTTGGGCATGCAAAAGCTGCGCGCGTGGCTGCCAACACCGGCGTGGTCACAGCGTGAGGCGGCTTGAAGCGCGGTTGAGGGCGGCTTCTGCGGCTTCCTCCTCAGAGACCGACGCAGTGCAGCAACGCGGCAAAACGCGCGTCGCCACGCAACGAGTCAAAGGCCGCATCCACCCGCAATTCGGTGAGTTGATCGGAATGTTCCTGCAAGGCGCGGTCGAGCCAGGCCAGCGCCGCTGCGGGTTCGCCCAGCGCGACGTAAACCTTGGCGAGGTACACCGGCGGGACGTAGCGGCGCTGCGCCATTTGCAACAACTGCGCCAGCCGCTCGTGCGCTTCGCGGCGCTGGCCGGCGAGGGCGTAGGCGCGGCCTAAATCCGCGATGAAGTACGGATGCGCCTCGCGCGCGATGGCTTGGCGCAAGGCGGCGATGGCTTCGGCGTAGCGGCCTTGTTGCGTGAGCGCGCGCCCCAGGCCGCGTTGCGCGCGGGTCGAGGCCGGGTCCAGTTCCAGCGTCTGGCGATAGGCCGCCAGCGCGCGATCATACTGGCGGGCGTTGTAATAGACCTTGCCCAATGCGCTGCTCACATAAACCGAGAGCGGGTCGAGTGTCAGCGCGCGTTGCGCGTGGGCCGTGGCTTCGGGGAAGCGCCCTTGCGTCGAGAGAAATTCGCCGTAAACCGCGCGGATCGTCGCATTGTTCGGCGCGAGTTCGAGCGCGCGCCGGAAACCGGTCTCGGCGGCGGGCCAGTCCCAATCGGCCCACCAATTGACCAGCGCCAGCGCGAAGTGAGCTTCAGGCAAGGTGTCATCCAGCGCCAGCGCGCGCGTGGCGGCCTGACGCGCCTGGCGCATGGCTTCGCGCGGATTCTCGTATTGACCGGAGGCGACGGCATAGACATAGCCGATGCCAGCGTGAGCGGGCGCGTAGTTGGGATCGAGCGCGATGGCCTGCTCAAACTGGCCGAGCGCCTTGCCGCTGCCCTCCGCCGTGAATTGCATGAAAAAGTAACGGCCTTTGAGATAGAGCCGGTAAGCCTCGCTATTCTCGGTGTAGCGTTTGCCCAGTTGTTTGCTTTCGGCGTCGCTCAACCGCAGCCGCAAGCCGGCGCTGATGCTTTGCGTGAGTTCTTCCTGCACGAGCATCAGGTCGGCCAGATGGCGTTCGTAATGCGCGCCCCAGAGGCGGCTGCCGTCGCGCGCATCCACCAGTTCCGCGCTGATCGCGAGGGCCTCGCCGCGTTGGGCAATGCGCCCGGTCAGCACGGCGCTGACGCCCAGGCGGCGCGCGACGGCGGGTGGATCGCTCTGTTGTTGTTTGAAGCGCAGGACGGAACTGAGCGCGATCACTTTGAGGTGGGGTAGGCGCGCCAGGCTGTTAATCAATCCGTCGGTCAGCCCGTCGGCCAGATAGTCCGCTTGCGCTTCGGCGCCTGCATTGACAAAGGGCAGCACGGCCAGCGATTCAAGGGCGGGTTGCGTGTGGAACCGCGCGAAAAAATAGGCAGCCAGTCCAAGCGCTAGACCGAGCGCCAGCAGCAGCGGCAAACGCCACGCACGTTGTCGCCACGCGCGCGCCAATGGTCTGACGCCGCGCGGGCGCGTACCGCTTTCCGCAGCCGTGGACAGTTCGGCGGGTTGCGCGTGGGTGTCGAGCCGCGCGTGGCTGGTGGTCAAGGCCGCCTCGCGCCAGGCCGCCGGTTGATGGGGCAAGGCGAGATTGCCGCTCGCGCGCAACTCCTGTTTGAGCGGTTGCAGGTCGGCGAGCAGTTCCTCGGCTGATTGATAACGCGCGGCGCGCTCCTTCTGTAATGCCCGGTCAATGAGCGCGCGGAGCGCCGCGGGCGTTTCAGCCGCGAGCGGTGGCGGTTCGTGCGAGGTCACCGCGCGCATGACTGCTTCGCGTGTGGCGCCCTCGAAGGGGCGACGTCCGGCGATCATCTCGTAAAGCATCACGCCCAGACTGAAAATGTCGGTGCGTTCGTCCACCGCCAGGCCGCGCGCCTGTTCGGGCGACATATATTGCGCTGTGCCGAGCACCGTGCCGGGCATGGTGGCGAAGGGACGTGCTGGCGCGACGGCCTCAATACCCGCGTTATCGCGCGCCGGTTCACCGGCTTCCGCGCGCTTCAATTTGGCAATGCCGAAATCGAGAACCTTGAGATAGCCGTCGGGCCGCAGCATGACGTTTTCGGGTTTGATGTCGCGGTGCACGATGCCGGCGGCGTGGGCGACGGCCAGGGCGTGGGCGACTTGCGTGGCGACATCGAGCGCGCGCGCCAATGACGGCGGCGCGTCGGTCAGCAAGCGGCGCAAGGTGCGGCCCGCGACGTATTCGGTGGCGATGAAGTGCCGGTCGCCCAGCACGCCGATTTCGTGAATGGTGATGATGTTCGGATGGTTGAGCGCCGAGGCGGCTTTGGCTTCCTGCGTGAAGCGGCGCAGGTGCTCGGCGTCCTGCGTGAATTGCGCGGCGAGCAGTTTGAGCGCGACCTGGCGTTCCAGCCGCGTGTCGAAGGCGAGATAAACTTCGCTCATCCCGCCCGCGCCCAACCACGAGAGAATCCGGTAATGGCCGAGCATCTGGCCCACCAGTGCATCTTCGCGCGGCTCGTCCTGTGTTTCAGCCGCCGCGCGGGCGGCGATTTCGAGGGCGGGCGCTTCGATGAACTGCGCGGCGCGCGCATCGAAGCGGAGCAGCGATTCAACCTCACGGCGCAACGCCGCATCGCCCGCGCAAGCCTGTTCGAGCCAGGCCGCGCGTTCGCCAGCGGGTAATTCCAGCGCCGCGTGATAAAGCTGCTCGATGCGTTGCCAGCGTTCCGGCGCTACCTGTTTAGGCCGCATCGCCCTCCTCCTCGCTCAGCTCGCGCAAGAGCCAGGCTTTCGCCAGCCGCCAATCGCGCAGCACGGTGTCGGGCGAGACCTGCAACACCTCGGCGGTTTCTTCCACACTCAAGCCGCCAAAGAAACGCAATTCGATCACACGGCCCTTGCGTTCATCGAGCGCCGCCAGCGCGTGTAGGGCGTCATCGAGCGCCACCAGATCGGGGGCGCGTTCCAGGGTGAACGTCAGCGCTTCGTCGAGCGCGAGAAGCGGCTGCCCGCCGCCGCGTTTGGCGTAGTGCTGGGCGCGCGCGTAATCCACCAGAATCTGCCGCATCAGCCGCGCCGCGATGGCAAAGAAATGCGCGCGGTTCTGCCATTGCACCCGGCGCGCGTCAATCAACCGCAAGTACGCTTCATTGACCAACGCCGTGGTTTGCAGCGTGCGCGCGGCGCGCTGCCCGCGTTCGCGGCGCATATAGCGTTTGGCGAGCCGGTGCAATTCGTCGTGTACCAGGGGGATTAACTGTTCGAGTGCGGCCTGATCGCCCTGGCTCCAGGCGATCAATTGTTCGGTTACTGCTGCTGCCGGAGCGGTCATCGTATTTGCTCCTCTTGGAAAGCGCCAGTCCTCAAATGCTGGCACGTCTGCCAGACGCGCCCAAAATTTGGTAGTGGTGAAATGAGGTGGGATGACGAACCCAACGTAGGGGCAGACCTGCGTGTCTGCCCCGGTGGCATCTACAGCCTTCGATTCCGTCTGACGCGACCGGGGCAGACACGCAGGTCTGCCCCTACGTTATCCCACCCCATTTCACCACTACCCAAAATTTAATTTCACCGGCGTTCAAGTTTTCAGCCACCGCTCCCGCATTAGACCAGCGAGGACGTCAAACCGCGACGCCTTCACAACGCAAGGAACGACGAAAGAGCTTACGAAAGGAATACAACCATGAAAACGAAGACAATGAAAGCAAACCCGCGCGCGCTGCTAGGCGCGCTTATGCTGAGTCTGTGTGTGTTGCTGGGACTGACCGGGCCGGGCCGTTTCCACCCGGTGGCGCAGGCCGCGCTTGCCCAAGCGGGCGCGCCGGAACAACCACCGCCAACCCTCGACGATCGGCTGGCTGAAGTCGCGCGGCGCGTGCCCGCTTTCGGCGGCATGTACATCGGTGAGAACCGGGCGCTGCACGTTTATCTGCTCGACACCACGCAACGCGCGGCGGCAGAGGCGGCCATCATCGAAGTCTTTGGCCGCCCGCGCCTACCCGAAGGCGGCATCGAAGTCGAGCAGGGGCAGTACAGTTTCCTGGCGCTCAAAGCCTGGCACGACCGTCATCGCCTGACCACGCTGACCATTCCCGGCGTCGTCACGACTAGCATCCGCGAATCGAAAAACCGGCTGCAAATCGGCGTGGACAGCGCCAGCGTCATGCCCGCCGTTGAACGCGCGCTCGCGCAATTCGGCGTGCCGCGTCAGGCCGTGGACATCGTCGAGACGCCGCGCGTCGAGTTTCTGCAAGGCTTGCAAGACACACAGCGCCCGGTGCTGGGGGGCTTGCAAATTGATTTCGGCCTCGGCCTTTGCACCACCAGCTTTCTGGCGGCGCGCGCGGGTGCGGCGGGTTTCGTGACCTGCTCGCATTGCACGGCCACGCGCGGCGTGGTGGACGGCACGGTCTATCATCAAGCCGTGAAAAACGGCGTAGCCAATCGCATCGGCGCGGAAATCGCCGACCCGCCGTTTATCGTCAACGGGCCTTGTCCGGGGGGGCGGCTGTGCCGCTTCAGCGACACGGCCTTCGCGCGGCGCAGTCACGGGTTGAATCAGGCGACGCCGCTAATGGCCGGCGATTTCGGCCACATCGCCACGACGCCTTACAACAGCGTTTCGCCCATTCTCACCAAGTTCCGCATCTTCGACGAAGTGGCCTTTCCGCTCGAAGGCGAAACGCTGGCAAAGGAAGGCCGCACCACGGGGATGACTGAAGGCCAGGTCTCTGACACCTGCACAGACATCAATGTCTCCGACAAGAACGGCAACGACAGCGGCATCACGATGCTCTGCCAGAACCGCGTGCAGGCCAATTCCATGCCGGGCGACAGCGGCTCGCCGGTCTTTCGCTGGGAAAGCTCCGCGCTGCAAGGCGGCCTGCCTTCGGCGCATCTTTACGGCACGCTCTGGGGCGGCACCAAGGCGGGCGGCGAATTCGACTTCAGTTCAATGGGCCTGATCGAATCTGAATTGGGCGCGCTGCGTACTTCGATCTTCGATGCGCCCGCCAACAGCGCCCCCGAGGCGCGCATCATCACGCCGTTGACGAACAGCAACGTCGGGCTGGGCGGTTTCGGTATACAGTTGCAGGGCGAAGGTGTGGATTACGAAGACGCCAACCTGACGCTGAAATGGACGTCGGACAAGGAAGGCGCGCTCGGCGGCGGCACTTCGATCTTCCATGCGTTCACGATTCCCGGCACGCAACTCATCACCCTGACCGTGACCGATAGCAACGGCGCGTTTGATGTGGACACGATCACGCTCAAAGTCGGCGCCAACACGCCGCCGACGGTGAAGATCATCACGCCGACGCCGGGCCAGACCTTGTACAAGGGTTTCCAGTATTTCTTCGACAGCAGTTCCTTCGACCCAAACGAAGTGGGCTTCTCACTGGACAAGAACGCGATGAAGTGGACAAGCAGCAATCCCGGCGATCCGTCGCATACGGGTTATCAACCGAGCTTCACTTTCTCGACGCTCGGCCAGCGCACCATCAAGCTGACCGGCACCGATTCGCTGGGCGCGATGGGCACGGACAGCGTCGTCATCAACGTCGTCAACCCGCCCGCCAGTGGGCCGCCGGTCGTGACGATTTCCAATCCGCTCAATAACAACTACCTCGACCCTTACAAGGTCGTGAACTTGCAAGGGACGGCGGTTGACCCGGACGGCAAGAATCCGGTCTCGTACAAATGGGTGCTGCAAAACAGCAACATCACGCTGGGGCAGGGCACGGTCGTCAACGGTCAACAAATCTTTCAGTTGATCAGCACGCCCTGGAAGCCTTCGACCAACACCATCTTCCATTGCGGCGGCTACACGGTGCGCATCTATCTTTACGCGACGGATGCGGACGGGATGACCGGCTCGGCCTTCGTGGATGTTTACCTCGGTTATCCGCCTTGCTAGTCGTGCGGGCGACAGCGCCCGCACGACGTGGTCTGGAAACGCTGTCGCCATTACCGCAAGGCCAATGAGGTTGAATGAACGCTCACCCTTGTCGTAGCGCAGAAATGCGCTACGACAAGGGTGAGCGATTTTCAGCCTAACGCCTTAATTCCGGTAATTCTCAGTTTGGCGTTGTACCGCGGACGAACAGTCCACTGTACAAGTAGCCGGGGTGTGGATTACGCGAGCAGGTAAAGACGGCGGTTTAGCCGATCTCGATCCAGCGTTGTTCGGCGTGCGCTTGTTTGATGGCGTCAATCACTTCCTGACAACGCAAGCCGTCGGCGAAGGTCGCCGCGTGGGCGATCTCGGTGCGGTTTTCGCGCACGGCCTGCACGGCTTCGCGCGCCAGGTGGTAAAACGAGCGCGCCCAGATGTTGTCGGGCAGCCAGGACACTTCGCGCGCGCGGTCGCCCAGTGACAAATCTTCAAAGGGATGATTGAAGCCTTGCGCGGCGGTGAGCGTTTCGTCGCCGTCGAGCACGATGGTGCCGTTGCTGCCGACGATGGTGATGTTGTTTTTGCCGCCGCTGGCATAGAGCGCCGACAGCAGCAGCGTGCCGTGAATCAGCTTGCCGCGCGGCGGCACGATGCGCAGCAGCGCCGAGACATAATCGTCGGTTTCGTTGAGACGCATTTCGCCGGTTTTGGAGTCTTTGCGTTCGGCGACCAGCGTGGTGACGGTGCTGCTGACGGCTTCGATTTCGCCGAAGAGCCAGCGCACGGCGTCAATGGCGTGCGAACCGAGCGCGCCCAGCAAACCGCCGCCCGCGGCCAATTGCGACCACCAATTCCAAGGGCGCAAGGCCGAATGCCGAAACCCGGCGGCAATTGTCAGGCTGACGTGTTGAATGTCACCGGCAAAGCCGCTGTCAATCAGCATCTTCATACGCCGCCAGGTCGGATTGAAACGCAGTTCGTGATCAATGACAGCCAATTGACGTTGATGGCGCGCGGCGCTGTTGAGCATGGCGCGTGCCTCGGCGGCATTGAGCGCCATCGGCTTTTCGCAAATGACGTGTTTGCCCGCCTCCAACGCCGCGAGCGCCATTTGCTGATGCAAATAGGGCGGCGCGCTGATGACGACGAGGTCTACTTCAGCGAGGGCGAGCAGTTCCTGGTAGGTGTGGCAGGTCTGCGGGATGTGGAACTCGGCGGCGGTCTTCTGGGCGTTCTCGTAACTGCCGCTGCACACGGCGGCGAGTTCGGCGCCCTCACACGCGCGAAAGGCGGGCGCTTGCGCGCTGCGCGCGAAGCCGGTGCCAATCAAGCCAATGCCGACAGTGTCACTGTCCATGAAGTTTCCTTGTGAGGTGTTTTAGGCTTTGTTCATTGTTCATTGTTCATTGTTCATTGTTCATTGTTCATTGTTCATTGTTCATTGTTCATTGCGGAATGCGCTGTCGGGCAATGACAAATGAACCCCATGCCTCGCAACGCCGCCTGCCGCGCCCGCGCCGCCTTACGGCCTTACGGACGGATAACGCCGGGCGTGGCGTCAGCCAGATAATTCAGGTCTTGTTGAATGGCCTGCCAGCTTTGCCGGTAACCCGCCGGAAAATTCGGCACGTTGCTGAGCGCCCGTTCAACTGCGTCGGCGCGATTGAGCAAGCGGCTGACCGCCACGCGTTTGGCCTCTGCCGCCATGGGTTCGCGCAAGGGGCGGGCCGCTTCGGCGGCGCGATTGAGCGCATCGCGTAAAACGAGTTGGCTGGTGCTGGCGCCACGCAAGCGCTGCAAGCCGCTGGCGAGCGGGTCAGTGCTCCGGCTCACGTTCGCCCCCACATCCCGTTCATAGGATTGCGCCAACACGTTTAACTGCTGCGCCACCCGCTGGGCCACCGGATCAACCTCGCCTGTTCCGAGTTCTGTGGGAATGAGGTTCCCGCTGCCCAGTGGATGAATGTAGGACTGGGCCAGCGTATTTTGGGCGCCGCGAATCACCACACGTTTGACGCGATGATAAGGATCAGCCCAATTGAAGCGGGTTTCCTGCCGCTGCGGCGCACGCTGATTGGCTGACCAGTTTTGCGTGGCGTAGCCGAGCATCCTGAGATTGAGGATGCCGTTCTGGACACCGAGGCTTTCGATAAACACATCCCAGGTACCATTGGGCGCTTCGGCAACTGCCTGCACTTGAATTTCGCCGCTTTGCGCTTGTGATGCGCGCATACTCAGCACGCGCACGGACTGGCCAAAGCCGCCGCCTGGGGAGCCTGGGTAAGACGCGGGTAGTCTTGAGCCGGGCGGTCTGGGGCCGGGCGGCCTGTAGCCACTGTAGCCGGCACCGCCCGTTGCGCGCCAGCCACCGCACAAGCGCAGGCCGATGGGCAAGTTGGCGGGAATCACGGCATCACGCCCTTTGGCCAGCAACGCGAAGACTAGCCCCGCACCCGCGCCGATCCCCATCCCCAGGCCTGCTCCTAAGACCGTGCCGGTGACTGCGCCGCCCGCCGCGCCGCCCAAGCCCGCCCCACCGGCGATCAAGACCGTGTTGCGTTCGACGTTGGGGCGGCGGTCGGCCAATAGATCGGATCTTTGCCGGGCCGAAGGCGCAGAGGTGAGCCATTGCGATTTTGGATGGGCCGGATGCGCCGCCAGCGTCGCGGCGGGGGTGAGCAACACGACGCGTTGATTGCGTCCTTGTCCAATCAGATATTGCGTAAAGACCACTTCAATCAGCGCGGGCCGCCGCCGTGATTCAGCGGGCGCCTTGAGCGAGGCGATGCCCATAAAGACGCTCCCGCGCGGCAAAATCACCCGGCCATTGTAACCAAGGACATCCTTTTGCGTCGTCGCGGTCACGCGAACGGGGCAGCAGGTGCGCATCTTCTTGGTTTCAATCTCTTGATCCAGGCAAGCCTCGATGACGGTGCACGCGGACACGCCGGGGCCTGCGGGCGGTATACAGCAATCGGGGTCTTGTGACTTCTTTTGCGCGTGGCTGCCCTCTCCCACACCTAACAAAAGCGTGAGGCCGAGCAGCAGGGACAAACAAATTGGCCTGGACAGTTTCATAACGCACCTTTCTGAAACAGACTGAGCGCCCCAGCGCCACCCCAGTACCACCACGGTAATGGATGCGCGCTGTGCCGCCGGCTATTGGTTGAACAGCAGTGGCAAGTTTGCCCGCTCACACCGCTGCAATTTCCGGCTTTTACGCAAAGTGCCTTTTTCGTTGTACTACTTAATTTCCGCTGCGGCGCGCGCAATGTAGTCGCTCATTGCGCCCTTGTAAAGGGGTTGGTTCGCAGCCCGCGCCGAGCTGGCGAGCGCATTGTTTTCGACTCAGCGCGGCGTTACTTGCCCCCCGCCGCAGCGCCTGCGAATTGATTGATCTCGCGTTGAATATCCTGCCAGCGTTGCGTGAATTCCGCCGGAATGCGCGTGCTGGGCAGAATGCGATTGGCGATGGGGACGCCGTTGGTCAACTCGCGCACCGCACGGCGGCTCACGTCCGCAGGCAGCGCCCCACGCAGCACACGCGCCGATTCGGCCAGCCGGTCAAAGGCGTACAGCAACTGCGCTTCGGGTTTGTCTTTGGTGCGCGCGTCATCAAAACTGTAGGTGCCGTCGCCAGCCCGCAACGCCTGCATCCAACGCGCATAATCTTCCACCAGCGCATCCAGTTTGTCAGAGATGCGCGTGCCTGCCGCCGAATACGTTTCTTTGGTCGTGCCGCCGCTGCTCGCGCTGGTGCCGCCGCCACCGCGCGTCAAGGGCACGGTCGCCCGCGCGGTGGTCGGCCCGCGCGCAATGATGCGTTGAATTTTGCGCTCGGGATCATCCACCGTGATGACTTTGGTCGGATAGGAAATCACTTGCGCGGCCATGCCCTGGGGCGGAAAGCCTTTGAGTTTGATTTGCAGGACGCCGTTTTCGACGCTGGATTCCGGCGCCAGCCGCCAGCCGGCGGTCGGCGCCTGACCCGTGATCGAAATCAACAGCTTGCCGTCAGCGTTGCGTTCGGCCAATAGATTGCTGACGTTGACGGCCTGCAACTCCCCGGCGTCGCGTCCGGTCTCCAACGGGACGGGCGCTTTGACGGGGCGGGCTGCCGGACTGTTTTGCGCTGGTCTGGTGGGGCTGGCGCTGCCTTTCGGTGACGACCCCTGACTGTTTTTGTTCGCGGCGCCTTTCAACGGCGGCGCCGGACTAAAAGTGGTGTTCGCCTGGGGACGCGGGCGCGGCACCGAGGTCTCATAGCCTGCTGGCGGTGGATTCTCGTAATTACCGCCGCGTGTTCGTGGCGTTTCATTGAGTGGTTCGAGTGCGCCAGATTCCGCCTGCGCGCCGGACGTGCCGTACAACGCGAGCGGCTGATTTAACTCAACCCCGATGGACATGCCTGGTTCTGCCACAGCCTGTTTACCTTTGGCGAGCAAGGCCGCCGCTACGCCTATGCCCGCGCCCAGTCCCGCGCCCAACACCGCCCCTACAGTGACCGCGCCGATCAGCGCACCCGCGCCCGTGCCCGCGCCGATAAAGGCCACCGTGCGCTTTTTGGTGGAACGCTGGCCTTGCAACGCGCCTTCGTTATCCAACTGCAATTGTGTCTGGCCTTCGGCGGGCACCAGCAGGGCGTTGAGCGGATAATGCTGGTCGCCGATGAGCAATTCGCTGAAGCCGACCTCAATGATGCCGGGCTGGCGATGCATGCGGGCGCGTTGCACAAATTCGACCCGCCCGGTGACCAGGCTGTCGCGCGGCACCAGCAAGCGCCGTTGCTCGTCGAACACAGAAGCTGTCACGCGCGCGCGAAAAACATCGCCGACACGCGCGGACTTGGAATCCAGCCGCGTTTCGACGGCGCAAAGCAAGGTCATGCCTTTGGGCAGGGTGGCCGCGCTCGTCAACAACTGGGCGGGCTGCGGCGCGGCTGTGGTGTCGCTGGTGGGCCGACGCAAACGGTCTTGGGCCTGTGCCGTCAAGGACGGCACGGCCATCAGGGCCATCAAGGATTGAAGCAACAGGGCAGCGCACAATAAGAAGCTACGCCCGGCCAGCCAATAAAATTTCATAACGCACCTCGGGAAAAAGCTGGTTACAAGTCACGTTCGCGGGTCAGCCCAATGCAGGCCTGGCAAGCGCCCAGTGGGCGGAACAGACACCCACGGCAATTGCTTACCTGCATGGTCAAAGGACAAGCTGTTTGATTTGTTGAGGGGGAACCAAGTGTATGCTGGCGGCGTAGGCTTGTAAAGCTGATCTGGCTTGCACCTTCCGCCAAACTTATGCGGGCAGAAGGTGCAAGCCAGGGTTGCGTAAAGTTTTACTTCAGGTTGTACGCGCGGCGACCGCAGTGCTTCAGACGACTGCGCGCACGCGGTTGCAACGCGCTTTAGAGCGGTTCGCATTTCGATGTACGGGAAAATTCGCGGAGCGGGGCGGTACCGCGCGCGTGAGCAAGCGGTGACTAGGCGGTTCGGCCAACGGCATAAGCTCGACGCGCCGCTTGCTCACGCGCGCGGTACCGCCCCAGCGCTACACGTTATCCCGTACATTCAATTATAACCTGCTTTAATTGTCTACTTCGTCGCCTTCCGCATCTTCTTTGCCCTTGAGTGCCTTGGCGACTTTTTTCTCGGCGCTCGAACGGCTCAACTCATAGATGATGTCCTGGCCGTCCCACACCTTGCGCAAAAAATACTGATCGCCATAGCGGCGGAACGAGAGGCGCGATTTCATCTTTTTGTTTTCTTTGTCGCGCACGGCGGTGAAATTGATCGCTTTTTTGCCCTTGTTATTGCTAATGCGCATGACGCCGGTCTCGCTGACCGATTCGATGATGTATTCGCCTTTGGGAAACTTCTTGTTGCCAATGTGAAAGTCAAAGGGAACTTTGGCTTGGATGCGGAAACTGATAAGCGGCACGGCCAGGGTCGAAGCCGAAGCCATAAAAACCATAGCGCCCAACAGCGCCAGTTTGACCAATTGCTTTTTCATAACGATCTCCTGAAAAGAAAAGGCCGCCTCTGTTGGCAGAGAGCCGCACGAACACCTTGCGCTGCCAAAAGCGGCGGCAGATTTGTGAGTTAGAATCCGCGCCCGAGGGTGAAGTAAATTTTATTGGCCTCGTTCGTGTGCGCGAAATCCAAACGAACGGCGAAATCTCTGTTGTAACGGTATTGCACGCCGATGCCGGTGCCGAAGCGCCAGTTACGTGAGTCAAAACGGTCATTGCCGCTGAATTGCGCGGGCAGCCGGGGCCGCTTATCGCCCCAGACCTGACCGCCATCGCCGAAGCCGACGAGATCAAGACCACGCCGGTCTTTCTGTTTCCAGACGGTCTGGCGCAACTCGGTCGAAAAGAGCAGCAGGTTGTTGGCGCGAAAACGGAAGGTATGGAAGCCGCGCACATAGCTGCGCCCGCCCAGTGCAGACTCATCGTAGAAGGGAATCAGGTTGTTGCTGCCGGTGGGGTTCTTCAACTCGACATAATTGCGGACGGCGAGCGAAGTCCAGGGGCTGCCCAAGGGGAGATAGCCGCGCAGATCGGATTCAAATTCCGTCCAGCGATACCCGGTCGCGCGGTCGCCCGTGCCCCGGTTGCCGCCGAGGCGTTCGTACACGTAAAACCCTTTGGTCAGCCCCTTTTCGTTGTTGCGGAAATTGGCCTCGGCATAGACACCGTAAGAAAAAATGTCGAGGTTCGTGCGCAAGCCGGGCGCAAAGCGCAGCGGCTCCGGCGTGGCCGGGTTGCCGGTGAACAGTTGATCCACCGGTTTGTCCTTCTTATCCACGCCGCGATAGGTGGCAGTGTTGGCTTGGCGCACGTAGCCGCCAAGCTGGAAATGTTTCGAGAAATCATAAAAGTAGGCGCCAGTGACGGAGCGTTGTTCAAGATCAAAGTTCGTCTCGAAGGCATCCGTCGTGCGCGGGCCGATGCCGAAGAAGTTGTCCTTGGTGCGGCGCAGGTAGGTGAAATAAACCTCGGCGTGCGAGTTTGCCGAACCGAGCTTGGGCACGTAAAAACCAACCTCGCCCTTGCGGTAAAGCCTAGTCGAAGTCAGCGCGCGCGCCCGCAATTCAAGGCCCGGCAGGCTGTCGGCGGTGGTGAATTCAACGCCGAAGCCACCGAAGCCCGCGCCTTGCTCGAAGCCGCCGAACAAGCCGTTGACATGCTTGACGAGTTTGATGCCGAGCAGGTTTTCGCGGCGCGGGGCATTGCGGTCATAGGTTTTGACGCGGTCGGCGAGTTGGTTGGGCGTTTGCGAAGCCGGTTCGGAAATCGGCGTGGGCGTTGGCGCCGCTGAATTCAGCGGCGCCAACGTAGAGCGCTCTGGCGTGCTGCTCAAGGTCGAAGCGGTTGTGAGCTGCGTGCTCACCTGCTTCAACGGTTGAGAGACATTTGATTGGGCATAGGTGGCGATGGTAAAGGTGAAGGCGCAGAATGCACCGGTGATTGCGCAGGCCGTAGCCTGTATTTGTGGGGTTGTTTTCATAATCCATTCTCCTTAGTCGTTTGCCGCAGTTTTATCTTTTATCTTTGTGTTTGAGGTAGTCAGCGTGCGTTTTGCAATACGGAGAGCGCCCGCTGGCTGGATTCAGTACGTTGCTGCAATTACGCTGTCATCAAGCCTGCGTAGTTTGCCAGATTCGTTTTATTTTGGGCAAATTGATCTGGCGTCGAGGAGTAACGATGGAATTCACGATTGCACCGCTCACCGTGCGCGAGTGGCCGCAAGTGCGCGCGATATATCAAGCGGGCCTGGTGACGGGCCAGGCGACGTTTCAGACCAGCGCGCCCGCTTGGCCGGAATGGGACGCCGGTCATTTGCCGCAGTGCCGTCTGGTTGCTTGTGCGGGCGAAGCCGTGCTGGGTTGGGCGGCGTTGAGTCCCACCTCCAAACGGGCATGCTATGCGGGTGTGGCCGAAGTCAGCGTTTACATCGCCGAAGCCGCGCGTGGCTGTGGCCTCGGCACGGCCCTGATGACCGCGTTGATTGCTGAATCTGAACAGCAGGGCATTTGGACATTGTACTCATCCATCTTCCCGGAAAACGCGGCCAGTTTGCGCTTGCACCTCCGGCATGGGTTTCGCGAAATCGGCAGGCGCGAGCGCATTGCTCAGTTGCACGGCGTCTGGCGCGATACGGTTTTGCTGGAGCGCCGGAGCCGCGTCGTTGGTGTTGATTGAACGGGCCTGAAGTTTGCACTTGTCGCTTCGGAGCGGCGTGTGCCCGTGACACGCGGCGGCCTTGCCAGCTTGCCAGCTTGACAGCCGCAGTGTTGCGGTTAAAGATCGTGCCCGCATTTCATCCCCACAAACAGCAGTAGCCACACCAGCGTTTCCCCCCGCAAAGCCTCTCTTACCAGCAACGTCGGGAGCGGCTCGCCTCGCGCTGCTTTTGAGAAGGCGTCTCACTGACCAACCAGAATTTAGCCAGCTTTTAGGAGGATTTCGGCATGTGGAACGAGTTCAAGGAGTTTATCAATAAAGGCAACGTCTTTGATTTAGCGGTCGGCGTCATCATCGGCGGCGCCTTCGGCAAAATCGTCTCGTCCGTGGTGGACGATTTGCTGATGCCGCTGATCGGCAAGGCGCTGGGCGGCGTGGATTTCGCCAGCGCCAAAATCGTGCTGGGCACCAGGCTGGAAGGCGACAAGGTGGTCGAAATCGCGCTGCGTTATGGCAGTTTCATTCAACACGTGATTGATTTCGTCTTGCTGGCCTTGGTCGTTTTTCTGTTGGTGCGGGCCTACAACCGGATGCGCGCCGCCGCGCCGCCGCCGCCGCCTTCTTCGACCGAGGTGTTGTTGACGGAAATCCGCGATGCCTTGAAAGCGCGCTGATCTCAACAATAGTGCGGCTTACAAAAGGCAGGGTGAGAGGCCCTGCCTTTTGTTTGAGAGTTGCTGAAAAGGTCTGTGGTGTTCTCATGCTCGAAGTCATTGCCTGTTCGGTGGCCGATGCTCTGGCCGCTGAAGCCGGGGGCGCAGACCGGCTTGAATTAGTGCGCGATCTGGAAGTCGGCGGGTTGACCCCGCCCTTCGCGTTGGTGCGAGAAGTGTTAGCGGCGGTGCGTATTCCGGTGCGGGTGATGTTGCGCGAGGAGGAAGATTTTTTTGTCCAGGACGCAAAAAAGATTGAAAGACTTTGCGCCCAGGCCCGTTCATGCGCTGAGTTGTCGGTTGTCCGGTCAAAGGCAGCCACAGCGCAAGTGGATGGGTTGGTGTTAGGGTTTTTGACAGGTCAACGAGATGCCCCGCGCATCAATCACACCTTGCTCGCGCAAGTCTTGGCGAGCGCGCCGGGGACCAAAGCGACGTTTCATCGCGCGTTTGAGGCCGTGCCGGATTCCTGGCAGGCGATTCGAGAACTCAAACGCCATCCGCAAATAGATCGCATACTGACGAGCGGTGATTCCAAAGACATTAACAAAGAATGGCCGCAACGATTGACAGGGCTGGCTGAGTTGGCTCGCGTGGCCGCGCCGGAGATCGCGATCCTGGTGGGCGGCGGCGTCGAGCGGAATACTATCGAGGCACTATGCCAAAAAAAGACGAAGGTCGAATTTCACGTGGGGCGGGCGGTACGCGAACCGTGCACGAACAGCGGAGCGGTGCGCGCCGCTCTGGTGCGGAAACTGGTCAAGTGCTTGCAGGACGGGGCGGCTGTGTGCGGGGGAGAGTTGGAGAGTTGAAGAATTTCTCCCTTGCTCCCCGCCCCTTTGTCGCCCCGTCTTTGCCTGGCGTGCTAGAATGCGCGCGGCTTTTCACCCTTGCAAAGCCCTTAAGTGTTTGGAGTTCGGGCCTGAGCGCCGCCGTGACCAGCGCCCTGGGCGGTGATGGTCTGGTGTGGGCGAATGAAACCGGATTTGGCGCGGGCGATTTTGCCGTCACGAGCGAGACCGCCGCAGAGGCCGAACCCCGATTCGCTCCGGTGCGCGACCGGCTGGCAGAGGCGAAGTTGGCGGAGATGAAGACGGACGATTTCACAGCGCGTTACGCACGCACCATTCAGTCTCTCTGGGAGGGCGTGGTGGAGCGTTACGGCGTCACGCAAGCCGAGTTCGCTCAGCGCTTGCAAGCTGTGCTGACGCGCGCCAACAAAAACGCCGACACTGCCGCAGAACTCGAACACGCCGCCGACGCTTTGACCAGCCTGCGCGCTGACGAATTATGCCTCGCCGTTGCCTGCGAAAAGGGCGATGAAAAAGCTTGGCGCACCTTTGAGACCGAATACAAACACGGCATGCACGCGGCGGCGCGGGCCTTGACCAAAGACGATGCCGAGGGCGAAGACCTGGTGCAATTCGTCTTCGGCGAGCTTTACGGCATCCGGCAGGAGGGCGACCGCCGTTTGAGCAAGCTCGCGCATTATTCGGGGCGCGGTTCATTGGGCGGCTGGTTGCGCGCGGTGATCTATCAGGCCTTCATTGATCGCAAGCGCCAGACGGCGCGCTTTGAGCAGGTCGAAGAGGTCAGCGAATTCGACCGCCTGGCCAATCACTACGCCGATTTGGCGAACGGCGCGAACGGCTATCACGCGCCGCTGCACGCGCCCATAGTGCATCCCGATGACATCGAAGACACGCGCTTGCGCCGCGCCACCGAAGAGGCGATGTCGCAGGCCTTTGCCGCGCTCGATCCCAAAGACCGGCTGATGCTCAACTATTACTATTTCGATGACCTGACGTTGCGCGAAATCGGTTTGCTGATGAGCGTGCACGAAGCGACCATCAGCCGCTGGCTCGCCAAAGCCCAAAAACAGGTCAAAAAGAAAACCGAAGAAATTTTGCAGCGCAACTATGGCTTACGCCGCGCCGAGATCGCCGAGTGTCTGGCCCTGGCGGCGCGTTCAGAAGTGGATGTCAGAAAGCTGATCAGCGAGGCGAGCGCTGCCGTCGTCGAGCGCGCGCCCTGATGATTGCGGCTGAAATTTGATCCGAGTTTGACCGACACGCTTTTCGTCAATACGCAAGCTTAGGCTCTCAAGACGTTCAAGTGGCGACAGGGAAACGGGAGCAGAGCCAGTCTTAACGGTTTGCACCTTTGGAAACCCCCTTTACAAAGTGAAACAGCAGTGGCACACAAACAATACAATCCGGCTGATGATTTTGACCTGATGCTGCGGCGGCATCTGCGGCAGGGCGGCGCGCCGGTTGCGCCCTGTGCGGGCTTCGATGCCGACACGGCCAGCGCCTATGTCGAGCGCGCCCTCGCAGCGCCCGGCCAGCTTCGATTTGAAAAACATTTGGCAAATTGCGCCGCTTGCCGGCGTCACATCGTGGCCTTGGCGCGCTTGAGCGATCAACTTAGCCCCTTGCCCGCGGCGTCACCAGCCGCGCCCGTACAGGTTGCCGAACCGTTGTGGACGCGCGGGCGGCGGGCCGTGGCGCAATGGCTCGATTTCAGCGCCTGGAATTCAGGTTGGACGGCGGCGGCGGGCGTGGCCTGCGCCGTGTTATTTGCCGTGCTGGGCGCGGGCGTTTGGTGGCGCGCACAGGCGCCGCAAGCCGGGCAGGCTGCCAAGGTCGCAGCGCGGCTTGCCGAAACGCCTGCGGCAATGTCCGATACCGCTGAAAGCACGCCGCCACTTTCCGCCAATTCGTTAAATGACGCGGCGAAGAATGCCGCAGCGAACGTGGCCCCGACGACCCCGACAACATTGAACCAGCCCGCTACCAACGAGCCGGTGGTGACCACACAGCCGGGCACGCCACTGATTAGTTTGCTCAAGGCTGAGTCAGCCGCCCCCGCGCGGCCTGCCATTCCGCCGCCAGCCACCACGCCGAATTTCCCGGTCACGGGCAATCCGGCGGCGCTGACCGCCCACACGTCGGAATTGCGCGCGCTGGCAATGGAAGCCAGCGCGCCAACCGTGGCCGCGCCGCCCGTGCCAGCCCCGGCGTTCAATCCGCCCGCGACGGCAATTTCATTCAATCATCAAAATGGCAATCAACCGGCTGGCGGGGTTAGCCCTCTGCATCTGGGTGGTGTCATCCTGCCGGGGGAGATGGGCTTGCAGCCAAGCCAGCCTGAGACAAAAGAGATGGCGAAGGAACTGCTTTTGCCAAAACCGCGCCGCCCTCGCTCAGGAGAAGCGCTTGCGACCAAGGCGGATGCCGGCAAGACCGCCAGCAACAACGAATTATTGAAAGCGCTCAAGGGCCGTTCGCTCGGGTTTATGCCGCTGAAAGGTTCCGATAAGGAAGCCAAAGGCATTGACGCCCGCACTAAAGAGGCCGACCTCAAAGAAGCCCAGGAGCAACCAAAACTCTTGATGAAGCGGCTCAACGGGCACGTCTTTTATTTCGACCACGGTTTCTGGATTGATGAGGATTACAAGTCTGAAACTTCAATGACCATCAAGCGCCTGCAACGTGGCAGCCAGGAATACCAGCAAATCCTGATTCAAAACCCTTCGCTCGAACAGTTCTTCCAACTCGGCCAGGTCATCGTCGTGTGGAAGGGGGTTGTTTACGAAGTTCGGAAGTAGTCAGTAGTCAGTAGGCGAGAGCTGTAAGCCTGACTTGTTCCCTTCTGGCTGTTTCGCCTACTGACTACTGACTACTGACTACTGACTACTGACTACTGACTACTGACTACTGACTACTGCTTCCTATTCCAAACCTTCCCGCCTATAATCCCCGGCGTAATCCCGCTATCTGGCAAAAATACCGTCCGTTCCAAATGAGAGAGGAAGATCAATGAGACAAGCGCTCCGCTTGAGTTTCGGTTTTGTCTTGCTGGCCAGTCTGGCTTTGCCCGTGGCGCAAGCACAGCAGGTGCAAAGCGCCGCCAAACTCAATCCCCAGATCGAAAAGATCGTCGCTGAAATTTCGGCGGCTAACATCGAAGCCAACCTGCGCAAACTGGTGAGCTTCGGTACGCGCCATACCTTGTCAGATCAGGAAAGTGAAACGCGCGGCATCGGCGCGGCGCGGCGCTGGATCAAGGCCGAGATGGATAAATACAGCCGCGAATCCGGGGGCCGTTTGCAAGTGACCGAAGACGAATTCATGCAACCCGCCGGGGGCCGCGTCACCAAAGAAACCAAACTCGTCAACGTCGTCGCCACGTTGCCGGGTGTCCAAGCCGAAGCCAAAGACCGCCTGGTCGTAGTCAGCGGCCATTACGACTCCTGCGTTTGTAAGCAAAGCATGACCGATGCCGAAAGCGATGCGCCGGGCGCGAGCGATTACGCTTCGGGCACGGCGGCGGTAATGGAAATGGCGCGCGTGATGTCCAAATACGAATTCGACGCGACCATCGTGTTTATGACCGTGCCGGGCGAAGAGCAGGGCTTGTTGGGCGCGCATCATTGGGCCGAAGAGGCGAAGAAGAAAAACCTGAACATCACGGCCATGTTCACCAACGACATTATCGGGAACACTCTGGGCGACAACGGCGTGCGAGATAACCGGCGCGTGCGTGTTTTTGCCGAAGGCGTGCCCACGACCGAAACGGAAGCCGAAGCGCGCGCGCGCCAATCGAATGGAGGCGAAAACGACGGCCCTTCGCGGCAGTTGGGCCGTTACATCAAAGAGATTGGCGAACGCTACGTGAGCAATTTTGAAGTGACGTTGATTTTCCGTCGAGACCGTTATGGACGTGGCGGCGATCACAGCGCCTTTTTACAACGCGGCTTTCCGGCGGTGCGTTTTACCGAACCGAATGAAGCCGACACCCGTCAGCATCAGAAAGTGCGCGAGGAAAATGGCATCAAATACGGTGACGTGTTCGAACTGGTTGACCCGGCTTACATTGCGCAAGTCACGCGCGTGAACGCGGCAGCCCTGGCGAGTATGGCGCTGGCGCCAGCCGCGCCCAGTTCTGGCAACGCAGCGTCGAAACCGGCGCGGTGAACGATTTCGTCGTAAAGGGGTATTCCAAAGACGATTACTTTTTTGCGGTGCAAGCCGTGGACAAAGACGGCAACGCCAGTGTGCCAGTGTTCCCGCGCGCGCCGCAAAACAATCGGGGGAGTGCATCAGCAGCGAATCCGGCCACGAACCCGATTCGCTGAGGTCTTGATAATTTAAGTATAGCAATCATCCGTAGTCTTTCCGCAGTGCGAGAGTGTAGTAGTTGCTCCGAAGCGGGCTGGCTGGATAAGCATCCACCCCTTGCTGGCCGCTTCATTGACTAACACCAGTGATCTGAAGGGAGAAAACAAGATGAATTCATGGCTTTGGTTTTTGATTATCGGCGCCGCCGCGGGTTGGTTGGCTGGCACATTGATGCGTGGCGGCGGATTCGGTTTACTTGGCGACATCCTCGTGGGAATCGTGGGTGCGGTAATTGGCGGTTGGTGTTTTGGCTTTCTCGGCATTCATGCTGGCGGCCTGCTTGGTTCGCTGGTCACCGCGACGGTGGGCGCGATCATTTTGATCTGGATTATCCGCATGCTCAAAAAAGCTTGAGGCATTCGGTTGACTGGCGGGCAGGGCGGAGCACGCCGCCTTGCCCGCCGTTTTGAGGTTTTATGCAGTATCGCAAGTTATTATTCGCCATTTTTCTTCTTTGTCTGAACGTTACTTACGCGGCGGCCCAGCAACCTGCCAAAGTGCGCAAGCCTGTCAAAAATCCGCCGCAATATCCGAACATCATTGATCTGGAAGGGCAGCAGCCGCAGCCCACGCAACAGCCGCAAACACAAGTGCCACCCCCCGCCGCTACGACGCCCGCGTTGCAATCCGAGGCGCTGGTGCAAGCCGTGATGGTGTTGGCGGGCGAAGTGCACACGCTGGTGGGCGAAATGCGCGCGCTCAATTTGCGGCAGCAGACGCAGGTGGAAATGGCGCGCATGACGCGGCTGGATTTGCGCGTGGATCATTACGAGCGCGAGTTGAAAACGGTCAAGGACCGCCTCGCCGCGCTGGAAATGGAAGAACAAAATCTGAATCAGTTGATGTCGCGCGAAGGCTTGCTGGCGCAAACCGCGAACATGGCTACGCTCGACCGCGACGCCACCATGCGTCAAATCAAACAGCAACAAGAAACCCGGTTGCGGCTGGTGCTGGAGGAAAAGGAACGCTTGCGCCGCGTGGAAGCAGACCTGACCAAAGAGTTGAACGCGGTGAAAGCGGTTGGTACCGAATCGGAACAACGTATCAAACAGGCCGAAGAGTTGTTGAAAGGCATTTCACCCACGTCACCATCTGACAAACCGTAAAACACCTTGGTTCAAGCATGAAGGAAATGCGCCGCAGCTTGATGCCGATTTACGCAGACTGGGGATGATCTGATGTGCGTAATTCGGCGTTGAGTTGCGGCCAAACTGTTTTTCACTGAGCCATTGCCATCAAAAGACAAACATCATCAGGAGGCACGATGAACGAAGACAATTTGAAACGGCGTGATTTCATCAAAGGCTCGGCGCTGGCGGGGCTGGCGGCACCCTTTCTACCCACTGAAGCATTGAGCGCTACCACCCCACAACGTGCTGCGCTTGGACAAGCCTTGCCCGTCATCATTTCCAGCGCGAACGGCGCGAACGTGCCGAAACGCGGCGTCACCCCGGCAGGCATCAGTTGCCTGGAACGTGCGATGCAAATTTTGAAAGCGGGCGGCGATACGCTCGATGCCGTCGTCGCGGGCGTCAACATTGTCGAGGATGACCCCGATGACAATTCGGTCGGTTACGCCGGGCTGCCCAACGAAGAGTGCGAAGTCGAACTCGATGCCAGTGTTATGCACGGTCCGTCGCGGCGCGCGGGCGCGGTCGCCAGCATCAAAAACATCAAGAATCCGGCCTCCGTCGCCAAACTCGTGCTCGAACGCACCAGCCACATCCTGATCGTCGGCGAAGGCGCGCAGAAATTCGCGCTCAAACACGGTTTCAAAAAAGAAGACCTGTTGACCGAAGAGTCGCGCAAGGCTTGGCTGGCGTGGCGCGAAAGTCTGAATCCCAAAGACAGTTGGGGTCCCAACTGGCACAAGCCCGCCTCCGCTTCCACGCGCAAGGTTTCGCAAACCAACCTTTCGCCTGAAGACGCGCGCCTGCAAAACTGGATTGCCGAGGTTTTGCACTGGCGTCCGACCGGCACCATCAATTGCCTGGCCGTAGACGCCAACAACGACATCTCCGGTGTCACGACGACTTCGGGCCTGGCCTGGAAGATGCCCGGCCGCGTCGGCGATTCGCCGGTGATTGGCGCTGGACTTTACGTAGACAACGAAGTTGGCGCCGCCGGGTCAACCGGGTTGGGCGAAGAGAATATCTACATCAGCGGCGGGCACACCGTTGTCGAAATGATGCGCCAGGGTAAATCGCCGACCGACGCCGCAATGGAAGCCTGCAAACGCGTGGCCGCGCGTTACGGCAACAACCAGCAGGAACTGGCCGACATAGACATCATCTTTTACGCCGTGAATAAGAAGGGCGAATACGGCTCGGCAGCGTTGTGGAACGGGCACCGTAACACACGCGGCGAACTGCAACGCAACAAATTCGCGGTGCACGATGGGAAAGCGGCGAAGCTGTTGGAGACGGCGTATTTGTTTGAGCGGAAGTAAAACGTGGCATTGAATGCTGGCGTATGGGTTACAGATTCAAATGGGATCCAAACAAGGCGGCGGCCAACCTCGTCAATCATCAAGGCGTGAGCTTTGACGAGGCCAGCACTGTCTTCGACCATCCGCCGGCTCGAATCTTTGACGACGAAGTTCACTCGTTTGATGAGCGGCGCGAGATTATCATCGGGCCTTCGATAAACGAGCGGTTGTTGCTGCTCTGCTTTATCGAACAGCCCAACGAAATTATTCGAATCATCAGCGCGCGGTTGCCGACCCCGCGCGAACGTAAAGCTTATGAAGAAAACACCGGTTTCTAAAACACCACCGGCGGAATCACAGGAGATGCTGCCGGAATACAATTTTGACTATCGTCAGGCGCGGCCGAATCGTTTTGCGGGACAGCTCAGTGAGGAACGTCTGGTGGCGTTGGTTGACCAAGACGTTGCACAAGTGTTTACGACCGCAGAGTCTGTCAACAATGTCTTGCGCGCTGTGGTTACAGCGCTGCCTAAAGCTGCAAAGCCAAAAACGGCTCGGAAACAAAAGCACGCCTAGCCCAGCCGCGAACAAGCGGGGCGAATGCGGCTCGGCGTCTCTGTGGAACGGGCAGCGGCACATGCGCGGCGAATTGAGCCGCAACAAATTTGCGGTGTAAGGAAGCGAGGCTGTTGGAGACGGCGTATTTGTTTGAGCGGAAGTGAAGAGTGGCAGTGCGAAGTTCACTTCTAGGTAGGTGGCATGAGGTGTCTAGCATTAGACACCGGTGTCTAGTATTGGATGCTGGTGTCTAATGCTAAATCGGAACAACCAACATTGGGACAGTGCGCCGGTACGGAACCGGGAGCGATAGCGACCGGGTGCTGCCGAATAGGTCTAACACGAAGTCACCCGGTCGCTATCGCTCCCGGTTCCGTACCAATGTTGCGTGTTCTGATTTAGACACCAGAACAGCGGTCGAATTTAACAAGAGGAAACGATGAAGCGAACATGGACAATCATCGGCGTTGCTGATGTTGCTCGCAGCTTTAAGTGGTATCAGTCGCTGTTCGGCCAACCGGAAACGACTCCCGCTCATGATGACTTTGGGCAGATCCTGGACACAGATGGAACGGTCTTGCTTTGCCTTCACCAGTGGGGCGCCCACGAACATCCACCCTTGACTAGCCCCGCTCACGCTCAGCCTGGCAATGGACTACTCTTGTTCTTCCGCGTGGATGACTTCAATGAAACGCTGCTACGGGCTCGCGCGCTTGTCGCTGGATTTGAAGAGGAACCTCATTTGAGCCCCAATACTGGCACCAGCGAGTTCGCACTCCGTGATCCTGATGGGTATTACGTCATGGTCAGCGCGCTTCCTGCGGCTTAATTCAGACTTTAGGCGCTTGAGAGCAAGAGAAAGAAATGGGTGATATGGCAAGGAGTGTGTCAACGCCTTCTTGCTTTCAATTACGAATAAGGCAAGGGAATGAGTGAGAATGACTATCAACAGCTTGTCGAGCGTGTACTGCAAGACTCCGCCAAGCTGATGATTGCCACTGATACCGGCATCGAAGCCGCGCAACAATTGGGCCGACTCGCGGCGCAGGAAGAGATTGACTGGGCCTTGGCGGGCGGGTTGGCGATGCACCTTTATGGCAGCCCGCGCCTGACGAAAGATGTCGACATTATTGCCTCGCGGGACTTGTCGCTGACGCCGCAACATCGGCTGAACTTTGGCGGCAATAGCTATACGCAGCAGGTCGGCAAGTACGCCGTCCAAATTGATTGGATTGTACGGAACGATGGGTATCAGAAGTATTACCGGGCGGCTTTGAAGGAAGCAATTAAACTGTCAAATGGTTTGCGTTTGGTGACACCTGAATGGCTGGTGATTCTCAAGCTCAATGCCGGGCGGCAAAAAGACCTCGACGACATCGTCTTCCTGCTCAGGCAGCCGAACATGGTTGATCGTCCAACCATTAAACAGAAAGTCGTTGAAACGGCTGGCGAGGACGCCTGGCTTGCGATGTTGCCGAATTTTCGCCGCTTATGCGATCTGGCGGATGGCAATACGAAAGAGCCGGGCAAATATTACGATGAGGAGTAGCGCCAGCGTATGCCAAGGCGCAACGCAAATACCTATGGCAATCGAGCTGACCAAAGAAGCAAAGCAGAATGCGCTTGAGTCGCTGCAAAAATACTTTGAGTTGAACATGGAGGAGCCGCTCGGCAACCTGGCCGCAGGCGCGCTGCTCACCTTCATCCTCGAAGAAATCGGGCCGAGCATTTACAACAAAGGCGTCGCCGATGCGCAGGAACGCATGCAGGCGCGCCTGGGCGAGCTTGACTACGAAGTGCACGAAGACGAATTTCAGTACTGGCGCAAGCCTGAGCGGCAGCATAAAGGCCGTCGGTGAGATCGCCTAGATCGGTTTTCACTTCGGTGTATGGCAAAAAGCCGCGCAGCGGTACTGTCCCGGCGCGGCGCGCCTACCGTACACGCAAATGAAAACCGATCTAAGATTCACAGGGGGGAACGCGTATGAAGAAACTTTCCTTGCTCCTTTTGACTTTCATCCTGGGCGGCTTGGTTGTCGTCCCGGGGCTGAGCCGCCCGCAGCGTGTGAACGAACGCCAGGCCATCGAGGCGGAGATGCAAGCCTATGCTCGCGATTTGCGAAGTGGCACGCCAGCCGAAGTCGCCGCGCATTTTACCAAGGATGGCGAATTGCTGTTGCCTGGTACGGACACGCTGCATGGCCGCGAGGCAATTCGGAACTTTCTGACGCCGCTGGCCGGGGCTGTGGAAGTCGAGGCGGTGACGATTACGACTGATCTGATTGAGGCGAGCGGCGCGAGCGCGACGCAATGGGGCGCGTACAAGCAAGTGGCCGGAGAACGTGGGAAAGAGAAGCAAACTTACACCGGGCGTTACGCCGCGCTTTGGCATCAGGAAGACGGACACTGGCGGCTGGCGAAGCTGCTGATGCAGCCGAAATAGAAGGCGGAGGTGACCTATGGCAGACGATGGTTCAAAACAAAGTGCGAGCGTGTGGCCGTTACCGAAGTTTTACTTCCAGGTCAATTGGGGCGGGCAGGTCATGAATTTCCAGGAGGTCTCGGGGCTTGATGTCGAAGCGCAGCCAATCGAGTACCGTCACGGCGACAGCCCTGTGTTCTCAACGATCAAAATGCCGGGAATCAAGAAGTACGGTAACGTGACGATGAAAAAGGGCGTTTTCAAGGGCGATCAAAAGTTTTGGGACTGGTTCAACCAGATCAAGCTGAACACGATCAAGCGCGAGACGGTCACCATCAGCCTGCTTGACGAGACTGGCGCGCCGACGATGGTCTTTACGCTGACCAACGCCTGGCCGACCAAAATCACAGGCACAGACCTTAAATCGGACGGCAATGAAGTTGCCATCGAAACCATCGAGCTTGTGCACGAAGGTCTCACGATTCGCAATGCTTGAGCGTAGAAATGTCGAACGTCCGGTCAGGCGCGCACCGCCCAGGACTTTTGTTCAAAGGTTTGACCACGCGCCGCAACTTTTCTTGAGTGACAGCCAAACCGGCCCTTTGCTATAGTCCCGCTTCGTTCACCTCATCCCCGATACGTTATGGCTCACCAATCGCATCGCAGTTGATTCAAGGAGGAAAAAATTCGTGGAAGTATGTGTTGTCGGTACCGGCTATGTCGGCTTGGTCACGGGGACGTGTCTGGCTTATCTGGGGCGTTCGGTCGTTTGCGTAGACATTGACGAACGTAAAATTGAAATGTTGCGCGCGGGCAAATCGCCGATCTATGAACCGGGCCTGGATCAGTTGATCACCGCCGGCATGCAGCGCGGCAATTTGCGTTTTTCGACCGAGTTGAGCGCGGCGGTCAAAGGGGCCGAAGTGATTTTCATCGCCGTGGGCACGCCGCCGCTGCCGACGGGGAAGGCTGATTTGTCTTACGTCGAGGCCGTCGCGCGCCAAATCGGGCGCGCGCTCGATTGCGAACGCCGCCGCATCGTGGTCAACAAATCCACCGTGCCCATCGGGTCGGGCAATTGGGTTGAGATGATTTTGAAAGAGGGCTTGCAGGACAATTCGGCCTATCGGGAAAAGCTGGCGAGCATGGCTGCGAGCAATGGCGGCACGTCAATGACTTCAGTGAGCCGCAAACTGCCAGGGCTGAAACCGGAAGACTTGTTCCTGGTTGCGTCGAATCCTGAATTCCTGCGCGAAGGTTCGGCGATTACCGACACCTTTTACCCAGACCGTATCGTGATTGGCGCGAGTGATGCTTATGCGGCGGAACGTTTGCGCGCGCTGTACGAACCAATCATCGAGCAAACTTTTGCGCCGCCGCCGACGGCTGCACGTCCGAGCGGCTTTACGGCGGTGCCCGTCGTGACAACCGATCTGGCGTCGGCGGAGATGATCAAGTACGCGGCCAATGCCTTCCTAGCGACCAAGATCAGCTTCGCCAACGAAATCGCCAACATCTGCGAGCGTGTCGGCGCGGACATCACCGAAGTCGTGCGCGGCTTTGGCTTGGACAGCCGCATCGGGCCGAAGTTCCTGAACGCGGGCGTAGGCTGGGGCGGTTCGTGCTTTGGCAAGGACGTGTCAGCCTTGGTGGATATTGCCAAGGAATACGCCTACGACCCGGCGATGCTGCACGCGACGGTGGCGGTCAATCAGCGCCAGCGCCACGTGGCGCTGCAAAAGCTGCAAGCCGAATTGAAGATCATCAAGGGCAAGACGATTGGCCTGCTGGGCTTGGCGTTCAAGCCTGAAACCGATGATCTGCGCGATGCGCCCGCGCTGGACATTGCGCGCGAATTGCTGTCGCGGGGCGCACGGGTGAAAGTCTACGACCCAATTGCGATGGAGGCTTGCCGCAAGCAGCATCCTGACCTGAAGGTCGAATACGCCGAGAACATCCTGCAACTGGCCGAAGAGTGCGATGCCTTGGTGGTTGTGACCGAGTGGGAAGAGTTCCGCTATCTCGAACTTGAACAACTGGGCGAGGTGATGCGGACGAAATTCATCGTGGATGGGCGCAATGTGCTTGACCCGGCAGCGGTGTTGCAAGCTGGATTCACATATCGCGGGATTGGCCGTTAGGCGTAGCTTGGAGGGTGTCTGTTTCAGCGCATCCTGGTCAAAATGCGTGAGCGGGTTCGGGCCGGGCAATTGACGATTCCCAAGCATGCGTTCCAGGCAATGTTGGATGATGCATTGTGGCCTTCGGACTTGAAGCATTGCGTGCTGCACGGCACAATCACTGAGCGTCAATGGGACGAGAAGTGGGGTGAGTGGAAGTACGTCATCGAAGGAGAGGCGCGGGATGGCCGTGTCATTGAGATGGTTGCTAAACTTGGCCCCGATGATACGGTCGTGATTACTGTGTACCTGAGTTTTCAATTTTGACTATGAACGATCTTAAGGCGAAAAATCAAAAGCTGCGCGGTCAGACTAAGGCGATGCGCGTCTGCTCGTTCTGTGGGCAATTGGCGGCGCGCGAAGTATACAAGCCGCAGTTGTTTGAGCGCGACCAACAGTGGTTGGTAGTTGAGCAAGTGCCGACGATGGTTTGCGGCAATTGCGGCGAGACATACTTTACCGGCGGCACGTTGGAGGAGTTGGAACGCATCCTCGATCATCAGGCCGAATTGACCACGTTGCGTCCGGTTCTGGTAGCGCAATTCTCTCAAGCTGCGTAATCAATTTATAAATTTGTTCTTTCAAGGAGCGTAATGCGAATCTTAATCACCGGCGGGGCCGGTTTCATCGGCAGCCACTTGACCGACCGCTTGCTTGGCGAAGGCCATCAAGTCGTCGCGATGGACAATCTCGTCACCGGCGCTGTCAGCAACATCGCGCGTCATCGCGATAATCCAAATTTTGAATTCATCCACCACGACATCAGCAATCATATTCACGTCACTGGCCCGCTCGATTGGGTGCTGAATTTCGCCAGCCCGGCCAGTCCGATTGACTATCTTTTACTGCCGATTCAAACCTTGAAGGTCGGCGCGCTGGGCACGCACAACGCGCTGGGCGTCGCCAAAGCCAAAGGCGCGAAATTCATGCTGGCCTCGACTTCCGAAGTGTATGGCGATCCGCTTGTCCATCCGCAACCGGAAGAATACTGGGGCAACGTCAATCCTGTCGGGCCGCGCGGCGTTTATGACGAAGCGAAACGCTACGCCGAAGCCATCACGATGGCGTATCACCGGCAGCATGGCGTGGATACGCGCATCATCCGCATCTTCAACACCTATGGCGAACGCAACCGCGTGAACGACGGGCGCGTGGTGCCGACCTTTATCAATCAGGCGTTGCGCGGCGAGGCGCTGACGGTGTTTGGCGAAGGGCAGCAAACGCGCAGCTTCCAATACGTGGCCGATCTGGTCGAAGGCATTCGCCGCTTGATGGAAACGCCGTTTAACAAGCCGGTGAATTTGGGCAATCCGGTCGAATTGACGATCTTGCAATTTGCACAACTGATCTTGAAACTGACGGGCAGCGCCAGCCAGATTGAGTATCGTCCGCTGCCCGAGGACGATCCCAAAACGCGCAAACCTGAGATAGCGCGGGCCAAAGAAGTGCTGGGCTGGGAACCGCGCGTGGCTGTGGAAGAAGGCCTGACGCGCACGATTGCCTGGTATCGTACCTTGTTGTGAAGTGAGGAAGAGCGGAAGAGCGGGAGGGTGGCGCAAGCGTTGACTGATCGAATGGTTTCAGGTAAAACTGCACTCGCTTTTGCCCCGCTGGAAGTTTCAGCAGCGCCAACAGTTTAAGTTTGAAAAAGCCCAGGGCTTACGCTAAGCTGCCGCTACATTTTGAGCAGCATTCTTGCTCGCTATTTTTTGAAGTCATCCAATCCACATACACAAGCTTGACCGGCGGCGTAACGGGCCGGTTCCAAGCGGGATTCAAAACAGATTTTTCTGTACACGGGAGGAACCAAATGATTCGCAAACCATCTCTTTTTCGGAAGGCGCTCACTGTCGGGCTGATGTTGACCATGACCAGCTTGGCGACGCTCACGAGCAGCGCGGCCTTGGCCGCGAGCGCTCCGAAAGCGGCGGGCGAATTGATGCTCAACGGAGAGGTGACGCTCAACGGCACTCCGGCCATCGCGGGCGCGACAGTTTTCAGCGACAGCACGCTCAAAACTGCCAACGGCTATGCCTCGCTTAACCTGGGTAAACTGGGTCGCATTGAGTTGGGACCGCACTCGGAAATGTTGGTGCGCTTCGCCCCGACCCAAATCGGCGGCAATCTGCGCGCGGGCCGCGCGGTCGTGAATGCGCCGATGGGCGTGGCTGTTTCAGTGGCGACCGCCAAAGGGACTGCTGTCAGCGAGGGCAAGCAGCCTGCGATGCTCGCCGTTGATGTGAATTGCGGCAATACTCAAGTGGCCGCGTTGCGCAGCGACGCCAAGCTGCTGGCGGATAACAAAGTCGAATATGTGGCGGCGGGCACGACGGCGGTCACGGCGTCTAGCCAGGTTGATCCGAAAAAATGTGCACGGCTGGTTCCGCCGAAGGATGAAAAATTGTCTGACCGGGCGCTGGCCTTGCTGCTGTTGGGATTAGGTGGTGCTGTCGCGGGTATTATCTGTGCGGTGAAGTGCAATGACGATCCGCCCCCGCCCCCGCCGGTCAGCGGCTTCCGCCCTTAAGTGGGTGAGCAGGATGTCAGCCGTGGCTGACGATTGAACTGTTTTGGCGAATTGCGCCGGAACTATCCATTGCGGGTGTTTCCGGCGCATCGCGCAATGACGTTGCGAAATGCTTGAATGCTCCGTAAGGAAACAGCGGGGCGAAAATGCATCAACAAAGCAGCAATAAAAGCAATAAAGAAGATTGAAATAACGCCCCTGCCTCCTCTCCTTCAAGCGTGCGCGTACCCTCTCCCCGTAACACATTCTGGTGACGCGCAATCTGTAATCATGAAATTACGCTCTTCTTTAAGATGAAGAGGTGTGGGTTGGTAAGATGAGCACTGAACGGCATCCCTTCTTAGTTCCCGGTCTCTTGGCTTGCGCCGCGCTCTGGTTTTTTCATGCAGCGGTTAGCGCGCAAGACACGCCTGCCCGTTTGCGCACCGTCAACACCGCGCCCATTGATCCGGCCACCAATAGTTCCACCAATTATCATATCGGCCCTGGCGACGTTCTATTGATCGAAGTCGCAGGCGAACCCGACCTCAAACGCAAAGTCAAAGTCACCGAACTCGGCACGATTCAACTGCCCTATATCAATCACGAATTGAAACTGGGCGGCTTGTCTGAACATCAGGCCGCCGCATTACTCAAAAAAGAGTTCCTCACGATTCTCAAGGAACCCCAAGTCACCGTCTTTATCGAAGAGTACAACGCGCTGGCCGCCGGCATTGCCGGGGCAGTCAAGGAACCCAAGCGCATTGCGTTGACGCGCGAATTACGGCTTTACGATCTGATCGGACTCGCGGGCGGTTTAACCGATAAGGCAGGCGAACTGGTCGAACTGGTGCATACCAAAGGCGAAGAGGGCATCGAGACGATTGACTTGAAGGAATTGTTTCGCAAACCCGAACTCAATCGCGTCATCCGCGACGGCGACTTGGTCAATGTGCCTGAAGCCGGGGTGATTTACGTCACTGGCAACGTCAAAAACGCCGGCCCCTATCCGGTCAAAGAAAACGTCACCTTGACCGAAGCCCTGGCGATGGCAGGCGGTGTGCAACAAGACACGAAGCGCAAAGAAATTCGCCTCTGGCGCGCGAACGGATCGAATAAGAATCAGCGCACCGAGCAGGTCGTCAGCTTGGACGAGATCGAGAAAGACCCGAAGAAAGATATCCTGCTGCGTCCTTATGATGTTGTGCTCGTGCCCGAATCATCCAACAGGAAGCAGGCGCGCTCCATCGTGCAGGCGCTCGCCAGCGGCGTTGCCAGTTCGCTGGGCTGGGGGATTTTGCGGTAGCTGGTAATCAGTAGCCGGTTGGCGGCTTTGATGCTCGCTGAATCCGACTACCGACTACCGACTACCGACTACCGACTACCGACTACCGACTACCGATGAATTACAACGACGACAATCGCAACGCTCTGGTCAATGTCCCGCAACCCAGCAATGAGATGCAGCGGCGGCAGGGCGGCGTGCCCGCTTCGCCAGGAGGATACCCGATTGGGTATCCGGCGGGTTCAGCGCGCTATCCGGCGCTCGAAGTCGAAAAGAACTCATTGCGCGAATACTGGCGCATCGTCAAGCGTCACAAATGGGTGGTGATTTCGACGTTGTTCATTTTAGGTACACTGGTCACGATAGCGACGTACATGACGCGGCCCGTCTATCGCGCCACCGTCAAGGTCAAAATCGGCAAAGAGACCGAACGCGTGCTGAGCGGCCAGCGCATTATGGAGGTCGAGACGGCCAACGTTTTCAATCCGCTGTATATGCAAACGCAGGTTGAAATCCTGCAAAGCCGCGATCTGGCGCGCCGCATCATCAACAAGCTCAAACTCACCGAGCACGACGAATTCAAACTCAAAACCAAGAACCCGCTCAGCGAAAACGAACGCCAGGTCGTGCTGGTCAACACCTTTCAAAACCGCTATGACGTCGCCGTCGGACGCATGAGCCGCGTCGTCTCGATTTCGTTCGACGCCTACAACGCGCAACTGGCTGCCGATGTGGCGAACACCGCCGCCGAACAATACATCGGCTGGTCAATGGAAAACCGCGTGCAGGGCGTCGAGAGCGCCAAGGACTTTCTCAAAGAAAAGCTCCTCGAATCCGAAGCAGAACTGCGCAAATCCGAGCAGGCCTACAGCGCCTATTTGACCGAACACAAAATCATTTCCTTCGATCTGGACAAAGGTAACATCACGCTCGACCGCGCCTCCGAACTCAACAAACAACTCGTCCAGGTCGAGAATGAACGCCGCCAGTCCGAGGCGCTCTATCAGCGCAGCCGCGAGGCCGCGCCCGATGATTTGCCGCAAGTGCTCAACGACACGATGGTGCAAAACATCTCGAAAGAGTTGAGCAAGCAGGAACAGGAACTCGCCAACCTCTCGGCTAAATATCAACCGGGTTATCCGGCGGTCAAACAGGTGCAGGAACAGGTCAACGATCTCAAAGAGCAATTGCAAGCGGCCAAAAAGAACGTCGTCAAAAATATCGAGACGCAATACGAAGTCGCGCGCCGCAAAGAGGCCGACCTGAAAGTCTCGCTTTCACAATCCAAAGGCGAAGCGATTCAGCAAAACCGCGAATCCGTCCAACTCAACGTCATCAAACAGAAGCTGGACATTGACCGCAAAATTTACGACGACCTCTTGCAACGTTCGCGCCAAGCCGGGGTCGAGAGTGAATTCCATCCGACCAACATCCGCGTTGTCCAAACCGCCGAAGTCCCCATCGCGCCCGTCAAACCGAACAAGCCGCTCAACATTGGCTTGAGCGTATTGATTGGCTTGGCGTTAGGCATCGGCTTGGCCTTCTTCATCGAATATCTGAACAACACGATCAATACGGCCGAAGATGTCGAACGCATCACGCACCTGCCGCCGCTCGGCGCGATCCCGTCGCTACAGAGCCTGAGCAAACGCAAAGGGCTGGGCTACGGTTACGGCGCGCGCAAGAGCACCGCGCTGTCGCTGTCGAATGGCAACGGCAGCGACAACAGTCACGAACTGGTGTCGAGCCACGATTCGCTGTCGGCCTATTCCGAATCGTATCGCGCCTTGCGCACCTCGCTACTGCTTTCGTCCGCCGAACACGCGCCGCGCACGATGCTCATCACCAGCAGCCATCCCGGCGAAGGCAAAACGACCATTGTCGCCAATACCGCGATTTCATTGGCCCAAACCGGCGCGCGCGTGATCGTGCTGGATGGCGATATGCGCCGCCCGCGCTGCCACAAGGTATTGAACACCAAAAACGAAGTCGGCCTTTCGACCTATCTCTCGCGCGACATCCCGCTCGATGAAGTCGTGCAGGAAGCCGCCGACATTCCCAATCTGCACGTGATTCCCGCTGGCCCCGTGCCGCCCAATCCGTCAGAGTTGCTCAGTTCGGTCAAGCTGCGCATTCTGCTTTCGCAATTGCAGGATCGTTACGATCACATCGTGATTGATTCGCCGCCGGTGATTCACGTCACCGACGCGCTCATCATTTCCCCCCAAGTAGACGGCGTCGCCCTCGTCGTCAAAAGCGGCCACACGCCGCGCGAAGCCGTCGTGCGTTCCAAACAGGCCCTGATTGACGTCAACGCCAAGATTTTCGGTGTCGTGCTCAACCACGTTGACCTTGAACGCGAAGGGTATTACTACAATTACAAGTATTCGTATTACCACCACGCTGAAGAAAGTAGTCAGTAGTCAGTAGTCAGTAGTCAGCAGCTTTGTGCTAGACCGACTACCGTCTACCGATTACCGACAACTGCCAATGCACAGACGCCTGCTGCTGCTCATCATCGTTCTTGCCCCCGCCCTTTTCTGCGGCGCCTTCATCATCAGGCAATTCTTGGCGACTTCGTTGATCATCTCCGGCAATGAAGGATCGAGCCGTTTAATAGCTGCGGCCTACGCGCCGTCCAATCCTTATGCATTGGCCGCGTATGGTAAATTTCTGCTCTATGACGCTGAAGCTCCCCAACCAGCCACAGGCTTACTCGAACTTGAAAGCGCGGTTAAAGCTTCGCCCTTTGATTACCGGTTTTGGTTGATATTGGCGCGCGGATACGAAAGCGACAATCAAATCGCGCAAGCCGAACGCGCCTACCAACAAGCTCAAACGCTCGCCCCGCGCTATTTCGAGACGCATTGGACGCTCGCCAACTTTTACCTGCGCAGTGCGCGTACAGGAGAAGCCTTGCGTGAATTTCGCGTTGCGTTGGAACTCTCCGGCGAAACGGCTGGCGAAACGGATGCCCGCGCCACGCTCAATGCTTATGAAGCCGTGGCGCAAGGGCTGGGCATGAATCTGGCGGTCTTGCGGCAAATCGCGCCGCCCGACGCGCGGGCGCAAGCCTACCTGGCGAAATACCTGGCCGAGCATCAGGCCCTCGATCCGGCGCTGGAAATCTGGCGCGGGTTGCCCCCCAACGCACCGCGGGAACGCCGCGACATCCTGTCCAGCCTGCTCGCCGCGGCGCAAGCCAACGGGCGTTTTCAAGCAGCGCGCGAACTCTGGCGCACCTTCATGCTCAGCACCGGCACGCCTGATTGGACTGCGCCCAACCTGATCTATAACAGCGGCTTCGAACGCGAATTCATCACCGACCCGGCAGGTTTCGATTGGCAACCAGCCGCGCACGCCGAAGTCTTCTTGCGCCGCGATGATGCACAGGCGCACGCGGGCCGTTACGTCTGGCGCATGACCTTTGCCGCGCAAATGAAAAGCGAGTTGTTCGGCCCCGCGCAATTGCTGGTCGTCGAACCGAACACGCAATACCGGCTGCGTTTCTTCGCCAAGACCACCAAGGCGCCTGACAATGCGCCCTTCATCGAATTGACCGATGCCGTGCGCCCGCAGCTTTTCGCCGTGCGTGCGCCCGTGCCGACCGGCACGCAGGATTGGCGCGAAATCGCGCTGACCTTTACGACGCCGGCTGAAACACGCGCCTTGCGCCTGACGATCCGCGCGCCGCAATTGACCGAGGTCAACACCGGCCATATCGCCGAAGTCTGGCTGGACGATTTCAGCCTGGAGATTTCCCCCTAAACATCAGCCGCAGATGAGCGCGGAAAGACGCTGATTTGGCTTGATCCGCGTTTCTCCGCGTTCGTCTGCGGCGAAGCTTTCGTTGTTGCTGGATAACCTTGATTGAATTTCGTTAGCGATGAAAAAGCTCGACAGCCTTCTGTTCATCAACCTGCTGCTGACCGCCGTGCTGGCACCGCTGGCTTACGGCACCGTCGAGCCGTGGTCGCTGGCGGTGTTTGAATTGAATGCGTTGTTGCTGGGCGTCTTGCTGGCGGCGCGGCTGACGTTTGAGCCGAGCGTTGCCTGGCCCAACTGGCGCTTGGCTGCGCCGTTGCTGGCGTTGCTGCTGCTGGCGGCAATTCAACTGTTGCCGTTGCGTGCGGCAACCTCCGCCAACGATGTTTTCCAAGCCACACAAGACTGGCGCACGCTCTCGCTGGATGCGCAGGCAACGCGCGAGAGTGCCGTCAAGTTGCTGGCGCTGCTTTGTTATTTTGGCGTGGCGTTGCATTTGCTGCGCGACGCGGGACGGCGGCGCAAATTACTTATCACCCTGTCAGCGTTGGGCGGCAGCCTCGCGTTATTTGCCATCGTGCAGAAATTGACCTGGAACGGCAAATTCTATTGGCTGCGCCCGGCGTCACCTTACGTCGCGCCGTTCGGCCCTTACGCCAATTACAACCACTTCGCTGGCTTGATGGAATTGCTTTGGCCGTTGCCATTTGCTTACGCGCTGTTTGCGCGTGTCGAAGCAGGGCAGCGCACGTTGTGGCTGTTTGCCGTTGTGTTGATGGCGGCGGCGTTGCTCTTTTCACTTTCGCGCGGCGGGATGCTGGCCTTTGTCGTGCAATTGGCCGCGCTGCTTTGGCTGGCGCGGCGCTGGCAACGCGACGAACGGCGGCGTTTGCTGAGTGCGCCTGCCATGATCGGTTTGATCGTGTTGTTGATTGCCGTCATGGCCTTGTGGATCGGCGCCGACCGCTTGCTCTGGCGTTTTCAATCGTTAGGGCAGGGCGCGCAGGAATACTCCGTCGTTACGCGACTGGAATACTGGCGCGCGGCGGGGCGCATGTTTCTAGATCATCCCATCGCTGGCGTAGGTCTGGGCGCGTTCCCAGCGGTCTATCCGCGCTATGGTCATTCGTCGGCAAAGCTGGAACGGCTGGAACAAACGCACAACGATTACCTGCAATTGCTGACCGATGCGGGGGCGCTCGGCGGCTTGCTGTTGCTGTGGTTCGTCGTCGCATTGCTGCGTCAAATGCGCCGCCAATGGCTTGAGCTGGTTTATCTGCGCAGTCAGGAGCGCGCGTTGTGGGCTGGTGGATGCATTGCGCTGCTGGGCATCGCGGTGCACAGCTTCCTGGATTTCAATTTGCAGATCGCGGCGAATGCGCTGGTGTGTTTGTTGATTGTGGCTTTGGTCAATGTACCAACTGTCAACGAAGCCTTGCCACAGAGGCACAGAGGCACAGAGTAAGAGAGAGGTTTTTCAATTTCTCTCGCCACCCTCTGTGTCTCTGTGCCTCTGTGGCAACAGCTTCTTGTCAATTGCCCACGCGAATCGTCACCACATTGCATTCCTGTCCTTCAACGATGACGCTCACCTCCAACTCGCCACGCCCGGCCAAGGCGCGCGGCAGTTCCAAATTGATTTGATCCAAACCCGCGAGATCGCCCTGCGCTCCAGCGAAGCCAACGGGGACGTTCACGCCGCCCGCCGTCGCCGTGACATTCGCCAATGATGTGCGGCCACGAATGCCTGTGCCGAACAGCAGCAGGAACAGTTGATCGCCCGCCGCGCCGAATTCGATGGGTTGCGCGACGAAGCGGTTTTGCGCCGCGTCATAACGCGCGACCGGCTCAAAGCTGCGCGCGCCATCGGCCTGGATGCGCAACAGCACCGCCGCCGGTACGCCTTGCCCGCTGGCGTTGGCCGTGAAGAGCGCGGGTGCGACGGGCGTGAGGTTGAGCACATTGGCCGATGTTTGGTTGTCGCTGTTGGTCAGCGTCAACGTCGCCAAGCCAGTCGCCGCCGCGCCGGGCAGCAACAGGTTCGCTTGCGTGGGCGAGACGAAGAAAAAACCGGCTTCGCGTTCGACGCCGAGACTGTCGCGCAGCTTCGCGCGGCTGCCCGCCAGCGTCGTGGGCAAGGGCGTCGTGTTCGCCGCCGCTGTCGCGTTCGTCAAATTCGCGCCAAAGATCGCCGCGATGCTGTCGGGCGCGAGGGCGGCGGCTTTGAAACTGGCGGCGGAAACAGCCGCGAGCGGCGCGGCTTGGATCAATTCAACGCGCACGACCGAACTCACACCGCCCAGCGTTTCGAGCGTCACATACATCCACACACGGCCATCCATTGTTTGCACCAGCGTCGGATCGAAGAAGCCCGTGCCATTGGCAAACAACTGCGCCGCGTCCAGCGCCGCCTGTTGCAAGGGCGTGAACACGCGCCCATCGGTGCTGGCATGCAAGTAAAGCCGCTTGGCGCGCATCGTGACCGAGAGAAAGCCGCCCGCCGCGAGTTTGAGTACAGCGGGGTCTACGTTGGTGTTCTCAGCGGAGGGCGTCGTGACGTTGAGGTCGTTGTAGGGGTTTTCGTATTCAAACGCGAACGTTTGGCCGCCATCGCTCGACAGCGCGGTGCGCGCATTTGAACGCGCCGTACCGCGTGCGACATACATCAGCCGCAGCTTGCCGTCGTTCGTTGCATAGACATCCGGCACGCCGATGAATTGATTGTCCGCCGCCGCGCCGCGCCAGACGGCGTTTGCCGGATTCAAGCTGAATGTGCCGTTGTCGTTTTGCCGCAAGCGATACAACACGGCTTGATTCGTGCCCGGCCCGGCCAGCCCCAGCGAATACAATTCGATCTTGCCGTCGCCGCTTACGCGCGGCAGCGTTTCGGTCGCCGTGAAACCCGTTCCGGCAAAGGCGCTCGCCAGACCGGGAATGGCTTCGCCGTTTGTCGCGTTGTCGCCGTTCGCCGAGCGAAAAAGCCTGAGGCCGCCTTGCCCGCCGACGATCAGCCAGATTTGCCAAGTGTTTTGATAGTTGACCAATCCGACGTTGGGGATGTTGGCGTTGGCGATGCGAAAGCTCGTGTCGGGTTTGGCCGTCCACACTTGCTTGCCGACGCTGAGCAGATTTTCAAACAGCGTCAGCGCGGCATCCAGATAACGCGGCACTTGTTCAAAAACGCCGTGGCCGCCCGCGTTGTCTTCGATGACCATGTCCAGGCTTGCGCCCTGCTGTAACAGCCAGGTGTCGGTGCGCCGCAAGGCCGGGCAGCCATCGCGCTCCGGGTTCGGATCGCGTTCGCCGCACGAAGTGATCCAACGCGTACCCGCCAACGGACGCACGCCGAAACGTCCCGCCACGATGTCGAGATAAAGCGGATAATCTGTCGAAGCGCCGCCGGAATTCGCCACGCTCAACCCGAAAAAGTGATTGCCGCTCAACCGGTCAAACATGGTGACGTAATAGCTATTCGCGCTGCCCCGGCTGAAGCCGTGAAAGAGCGCGCGGCCCGGCTTGAACGCTTGCCCTTTGAGCGCCGCCGCCAACGCGCTGTAGCTTTCGGCGGGGGCGTAATAATCATTCGGCGGCGTGTTGGCCGGGAAATACCATTGCAACGCGAGTACGCCGTGCTGGTGTTGCTGGGCACTGTTGTACCAAAGGAAAAATTCGGTGAAGGCATTGCCCCCCGTGCCGTGCATCGTCACGATCAACGAACGTTTGTCGGCGGGCAAACCGGTTTGCGTTGCCGGATACCAAACCAGATAAAAGCTGCGTTGATCCGCCGTGACGCCGATTTGCGCGCCTTGGTCGAGCGCGAATTGATAGTGTTGCGGATTGTTCGCGCGCGCCCAATCCAGCAGGGCTTGCACGGCGGGCGGATAAGTTTGCCGTGGCGCGGCGTGCAGACGTGGCGCGGCGCTGCTCAAACCAATCAGCAACAACAGCCAGAACTTGAGCGGGCAGCAGCAGGTGAGCTTGCGTGAAATCATTGAACCTCCAAATCACCAAACAAATCTCCGGGCATCTTTAGCGCGCGTTTGGACGAGACCAGGCTGTGGCGGGACGGAAAACTTTTGCGCCTGCCGTGCTCTTGCAAAGTCCTCAAAACACCCGCCAAAGACGCTCCGCTGATTCCCGACTCCTGACCCCTGACTCCTGATAACTTAAAAATACTGGCTGATTTTCAAGCTATCAGGAGTCAGGGGTCAGGAGTCGGGAATCAGCGGAGCCGTTCAAGTGCTCTTGCCGACGATGTTGCAAGAGCACTGCTTGCGCCTCCTAGCGAGCCGCCGCGAGTTGGACAAGCTGGCAGCAAACTACGAAAATGCCCGCATCCTTATGAAAGTTCCGTTACTCGATCTCAAAGCACAACACCAAACCTTGCGCGCCGAGATGCTGGCCGCCGTCGAACGCGTCTTCGACAGCCAGCAATTCATCCTCGGCAGCGAAGTCGAAGCCTTTGAACGCGAGGCCGCCGCCTATTGCCACGTCAAACATGCCATCGGCTGCGGCTCCGGTTCCGATGCGCTGTTGCTAGCTTTGCAGGCGCTCGGCATCGGCCCCGGCGACGAAGTCGTCACCGTCTCGTTCACCTTTTTCGCCACCGCCAGCGCCATCACCCGGCTGGGCGCGACACCGGTGTTTGTGGACATCGCGCCCGACGATTTCAATCTCGATGTCGTCCAACTCGAACGCGCCATCACGCCGCGCACCAAAGCGATCATGCCCGTGCATCTGTTCGGCCAGTGTGCCGAGATGCAAACCATTCTCGACCTCGCCATCCATCACCGCCTGCCCGTGGTCGAAGACGCCGCCCAAGCCATCGGCGCCGATTATCTGGCCTATGGCGAAGATGGCCGCGCGGGCACGATGGGCACGATTGGCTGTTTCAGCTTCTTCCCGTCCAAGAATCTGGGCGGCGCGGGCGAAGGCGGCTTGCTGACGACCAATGACGACGAGTTGGCCGCGCAATTGCGCCTGCTTCGGGTGCACGGCATGCAGCCCAAGTATTACCACCAGGTCATCGGCATCAACTCGCGCCTCGACGCCCTGCAAGCCGCTGTCCTGCGCGTGAAGCTGCCGTATTTGGAAAGCTGGCACGCCGCGCGCCAACGCAATGCGGCGCGCTATGATCAACTCTTTGCCGCCGCGGCGCTCGAAGAAATCACTACGCCCATCACGCGCCCGCAACGCCGCCACATTTTCAACCAATACACGATTCGCGCGGCTCGGCGCGATGAATTGCTGCGGCACCTGCACGCGGCGGGCGTGGGCTGCGAGGTGTATTACCCCGTGCCGCTGCACCAGCAGGAATGCTTCGCCTTTCTCGGCTGCGGCACCGGCGACTTGCCGCAAACCGAACGGGCCGCCGCCGAAGTGTTGTCGCTGCCGATCTATCCTGAATTGACGGCGGAGATGCAGGCGTATGTGGTGGAGCAGGTCGCCGCGTTTTATCGAACTTAGATTGTGTGCGCATAACTCTTCAAGCTGACAATCACGCACAGCGCCGTCGCCTGCGCGCAGGGATGACGGGCGCGGCGACGCTATTGGCCAAAGGTTTTACGCTCTCGCTCAGTCTGCTTGCCTTACCACTCGTTTCGCACTACTTGGGCAAAGAGCAGTTTGGCTTATGGCTCTTGCTGGTTAGTTCGGTGAATTGGGTGATGCTGGCAGACCTGGGCCTGGCGAATAGCCTGGTCAATGAGTTGGCGGCGGCGGATGGGCAGGCCAATCAACAACGCGCCCAACAAGTGGTCGCCAGCGCCTGCTGGCTGAGCTTAGCCAGCGCCGGACTGTTGCTCTTGCTCTTTTTCAGCTTCAATCCCTTCATCAACTGGACGGCTGTTTTCAATGTCGGCCCCGCCGTTGCGCCAGCCGAGCTGGTCGCTGCCGTGATGGTCGTGGTGATCTGCTTCGTCTTGCGCATGTTGGCGTCTGTCATCGGCAGCCTCTACGCGGCCTTTCAGGAAGGCTATCTTTACCAATTGTGGAGCGCCTTGTGCGGTGTGCTGGCATTGGGCGGGTTGCTCAGCGCCATGCGCGCACAAGCCGGATTGGCAGGCTTGCTGGGCGGATTCATTGGCGGTTGGCTGGCGGGCGAATTGATCGCCGCGCTCTATTTTTTCGGCTGGCATCGTCCGGCGTTGCGGCCCGCTTGGCGGCATTTCGATTGGGCGCGGGCGCGGCATTTGTTGCGCAATGGCGCGCAATTGTGGGTCGCGCAAGTGGCAATGCTGGCGTTGTTGCAAACCGATCTGATCATCGTGACGCAATTATTCGGCGCGCCGGCGGTGGCGGAATACGGCACGGCCTTGCGCTTGTTTAACTACCTGGGCGCGGTGCAGGCGGCCTTTGTCGTGCCGCTTTGGGCGGCGTACAGCGAAGCGTTGGCGCGCCGCGATGTCGCTTGGTTGACCCGGACCTTTCGCCATTCCGTCACTTTGAGCTTGCTGGTGGTGGTTCCCGCCGCGCTTGCGCTGGGTTGGCTGGCGCCCTGGCTTTTCCGCTGGCTGGTGACGGCGGACATCAAACCGGGCGCACATTTGTTGCTGGCGTTGGCGGTGGGCGAATGCCTGAACGCCGGCGCGCGTTGCATCGCCATTCTGCTGAACGGCCTCGGCGCGCTGCGTTCGCAAACGATCTTCGGCCCGTTGGCTGGGCTGACGAATCTGGTGTTGTCGTGGGGCTTGGGCAAACTCATCGGCCCGCCGGGCGTGGCGTGGGCAACGGCGCTTTGTTTGGCAGTGTTTTGGCTGGTGATTTTGGGGACGGATGCACGGTTGCGGTTGCGCGCTTTGCACAGCCAAACGGTACCGCGCGCGTGAGCAAGCGGAGCCTGGGCTGTTGGCGCACTGGCTGTTGGCGCATTGTTGTAGTTGTGACGTGCCGCTTGCTGACGCGCGCGGTACCGTACCAGTGGCGCTGCGCGCTTGTTGATACGCATGCAGAATGTTGAGCCAGACAAACAGGCGCTCGCGGAAGCGCGGCCACGGGTGATCGTCTTTTCGCCCGTGCGCGTTGCGTCAGCCGTGTTGCGTGAGGTCTTGCATGACTTGAGAGCGGCGCAACAGCAACGCCTAGCGCTCGAATTCTGGTTTTATGACGATAACGACGATCCGGCTTCGTCCCAGTTGCTGGCCGGGTTTTGCGCGACGCATCCCGCCAGAGTATTGCCCAAACTCGCGCTCGAACCGGCTGCTTATGTGCGCACCGAAGACGCGCACGAATGGAAACCAAATGTCGTTGACCGCATCATTCGCATCAAGAATTTCGCTCTCGCTGAGTTTTTGAAAACAGACGCCGCCGCGCTGTTTTTGGTGGATGCCGATGTTTGTGTGCCGCCGCCGTTGATCGAGCATCTGTTCGCGCTTGATCTGCCCATCGTTTCTGAAGTCTTCTGGACGCGCTGGTGGCCGCAATCACCATACCTGCCGAATGTTTGGGATGTGCACGATGGCCGCTACCATTCACCGGAATCTGTGTTGCGTTTGCGCGATGCCGGGCAATACGAAGTCGGCGGCTTGGGCGCTTGCACGATGCTCAGACGCGTTGCAGTGGAGCGCGGCGTTTCGTTCGCGCGCATCCCCAGCCTGGATTTCAGCGGCGAGGATCGCCACTTTTGCGTGCGCGCCACCTGCTTGGGTTTCCAGTTGTACGCCGATACGGTTTTCCCGCCGTTTCACATTTATCGCGAATCGCAATTGCCCGACGTGGCGCGTTGGCGGGCGCAGCATTATGCGCGGGCGTTCTTTCTGAACTGGCTGGATGATGAGTGGGCGCGCTCCATCCGCGCCAGCGTGGGCGTGGCCGATCACTTGCTGAAACCCAAACTCAAAGAATGGCTGAACCGGTTGAGCGGCAACACGCTGCTGTTGCGCACGCTGGGCGTAGTGAGCAAATTGCTGCGTGCTTGATGACAAGCTGGTGAAAGAACGTGTTGCGCACAAGGATTCGGTTTTAGCCCGCGCAGGCGGGCGGCAGCATAAAGCCCAGGGTGCAGCGCGTCAGCGCGCGGAACCCTGGGAACATTGGCGATTATACGCCAAGCCCGCGAAGGCGGGCGACAGATAGTGGCAAGCGCGCGAATATCTGCCGCCCGCTTCACGGGCTCAAATTTTTAATTAAACGCTACCCTGGGGTTCCGGCTGCGCCTTCACCCCAGGCTTTATGCTGCCGCCCGCCTGCGCGGGCTGAGAAACGGAGGCGATATGGTTACAACGCCTTCCACCAAAAACCATGTGCGGAATTTGCGGCGTAGTCAGCCAAACACCATTATCCGAAACACAAACGGTCGAGCGCATGCGTGCGGCTCTGACGCACCGTGGCCCTGATGGCGCGGGTGAGTTTGTTGGCACGCACGTGCAATTGGGCGCGCGCCGCCTGAGCATCATTGATTTGGATTCAAGCTGGCAGCCGCTATTTAACGAAGACCGTTCATTGGCGCTGGTCGTCAACGGCGAGATTTACAACTACCTAGAACTGCGCGCACAGTTGCAGCAGCGCGGTCATCGGTTCAACACCGCAGGCGATGGCGAGACGATCCTGCATCTTTACGAAGAGTGCGGGCTGGATTGTGTGCAGCATTTGCGCGGCATGTTCGCTTTTGCCTTGTGGGACAACCAGCGGCAACGCTTGCTGCTGGCGCGCGACCGCATGGGCGAAAAGCCGCTCTATCTGTACCAGAGCGGTCAGCAATTGTTCTTTGCCTCTGAGTTGAAAGCCTTGTTGCAGACGGGGCAGATTCGTTTCGAGCTTGATGCGCAGGCGGTCAACCTTTTCTTTCACTACCATTACGTGCCCGAACCATTGACACCGTTGCGGGGCGTGCGCAAATTGCCCGCTGGGCATCTGTTGACGGTTGAGACGGCCAACTGGCGCGTCGAAGAGAAGTGTTATTGGCGGATGGAAGATGCGCCCGCCGTCAGCGGCGAGCCGGGCGCATTGATTCGCGCTGAACTGGAAACAATCAGCAAGCTGGTGGTGCGTGCGGATGTGCCCGTCGGTGTGGCCTTGAGTGGCGGGCTGGATTCCAGCGCGATTGCAGCGCTGGCTACGCGGCAATATCCGGGCACCATGCAAGCCTTCAGCGTGGGCTATGCCGGACAGCCGCGCCAGGACGAGCGCCCGCTGGCGCGCGCATTCGCCGCGCATCTGGGCATCCCCTGTCACGAGATCGAAGTCAGCAGCGCAGACGTCGTCGGCTTCTTTCCGCAATTGGTTTACTGGCAGGACGATCCAATTTCGGATATTGCCGGGTATGGCTATTACGCCGTGATGAAGGCCGCGCGCGCACACGGCGTGCCGGTGATGTTGCAAGGGCAGGGCGGCGACGAATTGTTTTGGGGCTACCCTTGGGCGCGGCGCGCGGTGCAACAATCCCTGCGCAAAGCGGCTTGGCAACCGCACGGCCAGCCTGCGTTGCTTGATTACCTGCGTTTTGAAGCGCCGGAAAGCTGGACGCGCATGGGCTGGTTCCGGTGGGCGCTGGCCGGGGCGGGGTTGCGCAGTTCGCTTGCACAGTTTCAGCGCGACCGGCGCAGCGACCCGGCGCAGCTTGTCTTTTACGACTTGCTGCTTGATTTTACGACCGCCCAGCATGCGGCTCCGGCGTTTTATGCGCGCGAGTTTGCGGCGCAACTCAACGGCGCGCGTGCGACCGATTTGTTCACGTTGCCGCAACCGTGGCCGCCGCTCGATGTTGCATTGACACGCTTGCAATGCCAGACCTACTTGCTGGAAAACGGCGTCGCGCAAGGCGATCGGTTGAGCATGGCTTCTTCGGTCGAGTTGCGGTTGCCCTTGCTCGATTACCGGCTGGTCGAATTGGTGATCGGATTGCGCAAAGGCGCGGCCGATTTTCGCCTGCCGCCCAAAGCCTGGTTGAAAGCCGCCCTGCAAGACATTGTGCCGGATTGGGTAATGCAACGCCCGAAGCGCGGCTTCAATCCGCCCGTGCGCCAATGGCATCAAGCGTTGTTTGCCGCGTATGGCGCGACGCTGGCGGATGGTTATTTGGTGCAAGCCGGTGTGCTCGATCCGGCGTGGGCACGACGTTGGGCGGCGGGGCCTTTTCCGTTGGGCGTGTCGGTGCCGTTGTCGTTTAAGGCGCTGGTGTTGGAAACGTGGTGCCGGAACTTGGCGAATAGCGCAAAGAGCTAAATGATGCTCTGCTCGAAGCCCTGAAAGGGCGGCATTTAGTAGCCCAGGGCAACGCCCTGGGAAGCCGCATATTGAAATACAAGCCCTGAAAGGGCGAAATAACTAAATGCAATTTCGCCCTTTCAGGGCTTGCACGTCATTGATGATGTCCCCAGGGGCGTTGCCCCTGGCTATCGAATGTCGCCCTGGCAGGGTTTTTAGGTCGCGCTAAATCCCATTGCGTTCACTCGCTCAAGCGCCCTGCAAGGCGAGCTTGCAAACGGATCAAGGCCGATTTCATCGCAATGCAAACACCGCTGGTCTTCACCATCTTCAATCGCCCCGCACTGACCGCGCAGGTTTTGGCTGAAATTCGCCGGGCGCGTCCGCGCAAGCTGTTGGTGATTGCGGATGGGCCGCGCGCGCAAGTGCCGGGCGAGCAGGCGCAATGCGAGGCTGCCCGCGCCGTGCTTGAACAAGTTGATTGGGATTGCGAAGTCCACAAGAATTACGCGGCGGAAAACTTAGGGATACGGCGGCGGATGAGCAGCGGGCTGGCGTGGGTTTTTGCCCAGACCGAAGCCGCTATCGTGCTGGAAGATGATGGCCTGCCGCATCCAACGTTTTTCCCGTTTTGCGAAGAGTTGCTGGAACGCTATGCCGACGACGAGCGCGTGATGCATATTTCGGGCAGCAACTTTCAGTTCGGACGGCAGCGCTTTCCGCACAGTTATTATTTTTCGCGCTACAACCACGGCGTCGGCTGGGCGAGTTGGCGGCGCGCGTGGCGGCATTACGACGCCGAAACGAAACTGTGGCCGGAGGTCAAAGCCCGGGGCCTCTTGCACGATTGGCTGCACGATGGAGGTGATACGCGGGCCGCCGTGCGCGATTGGACGCGAGGGTTTCAGCGCGTGTATGACGGCGAAGTGGATAGCTGGGCCTATTGCTGGACGTTCGCGTGCTGGCTGCAAAACGGTTTGAGCATCTTGCCGAACGTCAATTTGCTGTCGAACATCGGCTTCGGCGCGGCCAGCACGCACACCCGCAATCGCCGCAGCCGGTTTGCGAATATGCCCGTTGCCCCCATTGAGTTCCCGTTGCAACATCCGCCGTATGTGGTGCGCGATGCGCAGGCTGATGCGTTTACGCAACGGAATAACTATCAGCGGAGTTGGGTAGCGCGGTTGGGCAGTTCGGTTTTACGGATGTTAGCTAAGACATAAATCGAAGTAGCTTCTTTTCGCAGAGTGTGAGGTAGATGTCGCAAGTCAGAAACAATATTGATTTGAGCAAAGTAGCGTTTGTGCTGGTCGTACTTTTGGCCAGCATCGGCCTGCTCGTGCGCACTGATATTGCCACCTTTGCGGTGGCGGTATTGAGTGCAGGCGCGCTATGGTTTTTGTTCAAGAAGCCCGAATTAGCACTTGCCATTCAAATCAACGGCTTTTCCCTTTATCTCTACGTGCTCTACAAACTGAAAGTCGAGCCAGAGACAGTGACGACAGCCGGTTTCTATGCCTTTTTGGCTGTGGCCTATTTGGCAGGTGGAATCCATCTGGCCCTCAAGCGGCGGCGCTTTGAATTGAACCGGATTGATTTCATGTTCGGATTGCTCTTCGCACTGTTCTTCATCAGCTATTTGCTGTTCTCGCTGGATAACCAACAAGCGACCCGCAAAATTGGATACGCGCCGTTGCTGGTCATCGCGCCTTACCTTGGCGTCCAATTGCTGATGACCCGCGAACAGATACGCCAGATGCTTTATTACTGCGCCTTTCTAGCAGTGCTGATGATTCTGCCGGCGTTTTATGAATTGCTGGTGAATCCGATTTATAGCGAGTATGGGCGCTTTTCCATCTACACGTTTGCCAACAAAGGTGACAACCCGATTCTGTTCGGCATCGCCAATGCTTTACTGATTTTGGTCGTGCTGTTTACCAGCTCGGCCAAGCGCGCCTTCGGACTGCGCGAAGTCGTGCTCATCCTCCCGGCGGTTTACCTGATGTTGCGCAGCGGCGCACGCGGCCCGGTGGTGAGTTTTGTGGTGGCAATGATTGCTTATGTCGTCTGGCTAGGACGTGTGCGACCGCAGGTGAAGTTCAAGGTTTTTGCGGTGCTCCTTGTTCTGCTCGTCGCTGCCTACCGGTTTATCCCCGATACGACAGCGAGTTTTTATGAGGACTTGATCGCGCCGGATGTGCGTCCAGTAGATGTGAATTCGATTCAAGAACGCTTGGTCTTGATTGATCTGGCAATCAAAGACTTTCTGGCTTATCCGATCATCGGCGTGGGCACGGGCAATGCGACGGGCGGATTGGGTTATCCCCACAACGTGCTGATCGAAGTGGCGGCTGAATTCGGCGCAATCGGCCTGGTGATTTTCGCCTTGCTCTGCCTTTTTGTAATTCAAGCAGGCCGCAAATATCTGTACACAGAAGGCGAGGATGAGGAACGCTGGCTCATGAATCTGGTCTTTACGATTTTCATCTTTGCCTTTGTCGAAGCGCTGTTTAGCGCCTATATGGGCGGCGATACGTTGTTCTATAGCTCAATCGGCTTGGTTTCAGCCGTCGCCAAGCTGTCAGAGAAAGATTCGCTGGTGAAAGCCAAGGCGCTTGATTATTTGCGTTATCGCGAACGTGTGAGCGAGGACCTACCGAATGTCGCAGGGCTGGCTGAAGACAGCGGTTATTGACCAGCAACTTTGAACCATCAATCAGTTAATCAAACCCAGGTTGTCATTCCTGGGAGCGCAGGCGCCCTGATCTTATTGGCGAATGTATGGTGTGCGTGGCAAGCCCTGAAAGGGCGAAATTCAATAGCCGGGGGCAACGCCCCCGGCGCGCGCGAAGACAGTTCCCGGCCCTGACAGGGCCGTATTTGTAACCGGATGCGACCCCTTCAGGGTCGAGAGATGACACGTGCCTTCCCGTGGGCGGTGCCCACGGCTATTAAATGTCGCCCCTTCAGGGCATTAAAGCCAGCGTGGTGAGTTCGCCAGATCAGGGATGCCTGCGGCTCCCAGGGAGTGGCCGCGTTCAGGCAGTTTCTATGCGTATTGTCATTGACGGCACAGCGGCGATGAGCGGCGGCAAAGTCTACCTCGCCCACTTGCTGCCGCAACTGGCGCGGCTGGCGGCGGGGCACGAATTGATCGTGCTGCACAACGGCGATCTGGCGGCGGTCGAAACCGAAATGGCGAACGGCACACCTGCCGCGCAATTGCGGATGCAGCGCGTCGAAGGCTTGGCGGCCACCAATCGCGTCTGGATTGGCAAGGCTGTTGTAAAACTGTTCTGGCGGTTGGTCGTGTTCCCCTGGCATCTGTGGCGGCTGCAACCGGAGGTGCTGTTTTCCAACGCCGGGTATGCGCCGGGCTGGTTGCCACGCCGCACGCGGCTGGTGTTGGCGCTGCACAATTCGATGCCGTTGCGCGCCGAACTGATTGCGAACGAACGTTCGACGCTGCGGCGCTGGCGCTTGCGGTTGTTGCGTCGGTTGATGGGGCGGGCGGCGCGGTGCAGCGCGGCGACGATTGTCTTCAGCCACGATACGCGAGAGCGTGTGCGCGCGAGTTTCGGCATCACCGAGAATACGCTGGCCGTCGTGCATCACGGCATTGATTGGGGCGCGGCGGAACGGGCGCAGCCGCTGGACGAAGGCGTGTTGCGGCGCTTCGGCTTGACGCAACCTTATCTGCTTTTTGTTTCGCAATTCCATCGCTACAAAAACCTGGGCACGCTGGTGGCGGCGTTTGCGCGGGTGCGCGCGCGGCATCCGGCATTGCAATTGGCGCTGGTGGGCGATCAGGCTGATGCCGATTACTGGCGCGAGATTGAAACGCAAATCGTGGCGTTGGGCCTGACGGGCAACATCGTGCAAGTGCCAGGTTGCGCGCGCGAACAGTTGCAACATGTCTATCGCGGGGCGCTCGCTTTCGTGCATCCCTCGCTGGCCGAGACGTGTTCGTTCCCGTTGTTGGAAGCCTTGGCGTTGGGGGTGCCTGTGGCCGCTGCGCGGATGAGCGCTTTGCCTGAAATCGCCGGTGAGGCGGCGTTGTATTTCGAGCCTTATGACGTGGCGGAGTTGGCGGCGGTGTTGGAGCGGCTGGTCGTGGATGAAGCGTTGCGTGGGGAATTGCGCGAAAAAGCAATTGAGCGCGCACAGATGTTTTCGTGGGCAGCGGCGGCGCGGCAGACGCTGGAAGTGTTGGAGGCGGTGGGGCGGCGGCATTAGATCAGTTTGCAATTGAATGTACGGGGTCGTGTGCAGCGCCGGGACGGTACCGCGCGCGTGAGCAAGCGGCGGGTCAAGCAAGGCCCAGCGACACAACCGCGCCGTCTCCGCTTGCTGACGCGCGCGGTACCGTCCCGCTGCTCCGCGCTTTTCCCGTACATTCAATTACAAACTGATCTAAAGATCGCCGCACAGATGTTGCAACAACGCCACGCCCGTGATGGCGGCGGTTTCCGCACGCAGAATGCGCGCGCCCAGATGCACAGGCACGAAGCCGTGTTGCGTGGCTACCTCCAATTCAGTCTCGCTCCAACCGCCTTCTGAGGCGACGGCGACGCAGGCGGAATTTGCCGTTGGCGGCAACGCATGCAACCGTTGCCCGCCGTGTTCTGACAAGATCAGTTTCAGGCTGCTGATTTCTTCAGCGCAAAATTTCGGCCAACTCTGCGGCTCAGCAATTTCGACCAACGTGCGCCGCCCGCATTGTTTCAACGCTTCGAGCGTGATGCGTTGCCACCGTTGCAGTTTGTGTTCGGCTTTGAGTTGCCGGATGTCGCTGTGTTCGGTTAGCAGCGGGACAAGGCGGGTGACACCGAGTTCGGTGGCCTTTTGCACGACCCAATCGAATTTGTCGCCTTTGAGCAGGGCGACGGCCAGCGTGAGTTGCAGCGGCGATTCGACCGTGTTGGTGAGTTGCTCGATGATCGTAAGTTCAGCGCCGCGCCTGCCGACTTGATTGATTTCACAGACGTATTCCTGTCCGCAGCCGTCAAAGGCAAAAACCGGCGCGCCGACGGGCAGGCGCAAGACGCGCGCGAGATGATGCGCTTCGTCATCGGCGAGGGTGATGAGTGCGCCGTTGATTTGTGCGGGTGGCGCGTAAAAGCGATGGCGTTGCATAGGTGCCCAATAATTGAACTCGAAAACATTAAACAGGCTGGACAGGGTTTTCAGGATTCACAGGAAGCAGGGAAGCTGGAACACCATTTCTTTCCAGGCCCATCCTGTGAATCCTGAAAACCCTGTCCAGCCTGTGCAAATGCTTCCAGGTTACATCAGATGCGTTGAGTTTTTTGCGAGCGCAGCGCGAACGAAACCCATTCGCCGTCGGGTTTGCTTTCCAGCAAATCAAAGCTACAACGGGCGAGCAGCGAGAGCACGTCGTCGCCCTGTTCGCGCAGGATGCCGGAGACGATGAGCGTGCCCTGGCCCTTGATGACTTGGGTGAAATTGGGCGCGAGGTCGGCGATCACATCAGCGGTCAGGTTGGCCAGCACGACATCGAATTCCTGGCCGCGATACGACGAGAGTTTGTTGACCTCCAGCGTCAAGGCGTCGCTGACCTCGTTGATCTCGGCGTTTTCTTCAGCGACGATGATGGCTTCGGGGTCAACGTCAAAGCCGATGACTTGCGCGTTGGGCGCGAGCTTCAACGCCGCAATCGCCAGAATGCCCGTGCCGGTGCCGACATCCAACAAGGCGGGGGCGTTCGTTTTGGGCGGCCAGTATTTTTCGAGCAGTTCCAAACAGCCGCGCGTCGTTTCGTGCGTGCCGGTGCCAAAGGCCATGCCGGGATCAATTTGAATGAGCAAGCGTGCGGTCGCGTCCACCTGTGCGCGTTTCCACGACGGCGTGACCAGTAGCCGCGCGCCGATCTCCATCGGCTCGTAACCTTTTTTCCACTCGGCCAGCCAATCCTGATCCGCAACGGTCAGGGCTTCGAGTTTTTGTAAGGCAGTGGCGGGCAGGCCGATGAACCCCAACGCACGTTCAATCTCAGTTCGTAACTTTGCTGCATCGGGCGCAGCGTCGAAATAGGCGCGCAATGACAGGCGGTCAGGCGTGTCTTCCGAAACTTCGATGCCAGTCGTGCCTGCGTTCCAAAGCTGCGGTGTGACAGCCTGTTCGGCGGCTTTGGCGATTTCCAGTTCTAGTGCATGCCAGATTTTCATTTGAGATTTGCTACGGTTGCCGGCGGGCTTTAGCGAAAGAGGTTTCGCCGCGGATGTACGCAGACCAACGCAGATGAATAACAGGTTTTATCCGCGTATTTCTGCGCTCATCTGCGGCTTGCTCTTCACTACCCCAGTTTGGTTTCTTCGATGCCGAGTTCATCCAGCAAATGCGGATCGTTGCGCCATTGTTCTTGCACGCGCACAAACAGGAAGAGGCGCACCGGACGGTTGAGCAGTTTGCGGATGTCGCGGCGCGCGCGCGTGCCGATGGTTTTGAGCATGTGGCCCTGCTTGCCGATCAGGATCGGTTTTTGCGAGTCGCGCTCGACATAGATCACGCAATTGATTTCCGTCACGTCTTCTGTTTCTTCCCACAGTTCGGTGCGCACCGCGGTGACATAAGGGATTTCGTCGCCCGTGATTTCCAGAATCTTTTCGCGCACGATTTCGGCGGCGAGCGTGCGTTCCATCTCGTCGGTGAACAGTTCCGGTTCATAGAGCGGCGGCCCCGTGGGCAAATGTTCGAGCAGCTTGCTGACCAGCACATCCTGATTGGCGCCCGTGCGCGCCGAGAGCGGCAGGATTTCAGCAAATTCGTATTCGTGCCGGTAATCTTCGATCAGCGGCAGCAGCGCTTTTTTGTCTTTGACCAAATCAATTTTGTTGAGCAGCAAAAAGGTTGGCTTCTTGGCCTCTTTGACCAAATCCAGCGTAAAACGTTCGCCCTGGCCGAAGCGTTGGGTGACATCGCGCATCAGCAATACGACATCCACTTGCAGCAGCGCGTCGGAGACGAAGCCCATCATGCGGCGGTTGAGCGCGTAACCTGGTTTGTGCACGCCGGGGGTGTCTACGAAAACGATCTGGCCTTCCGGGCGATTGACGATGCCGCGAATGCGCGTGCGCGTGGTTTGCGGTTTGTTTGAAACGGCGGCAATGTGTTCGCCGATCAGGGCGTTGAGCAAGGTGGACTTGCCCGCGTTCGGGCGACCGATCAGCGCGGCAAAACCGGCTTTGAAATTAGCGTATTTCGGATCAGGGATTGGGGCTTCTGCTTTCGGCGGGAGGTAGATGACGGAATCATCCGATTGCGGATTGTGGATTGCGGATTCAACCGATTGCGGATTGGGGATTGCGGATTGCGGATTTAACTCTGGTTCCGCGTTCTGGGTTTCAGAGGGCTGTTCATCATCAAGATCAAGCTTTGGTTGTTCATTCATTGGGTAGTCTCAAAATCCGCAATCCGCAATCAAATTAGGCAAAAGGGTTTTCATCGGCGCTCGGCCCGTAAATCGAAGGCAGCGGCACATCGAGGGCGCGCAGGTAAGTCGAGAGTTGGCCGCGATGGTGGTACCAGTGGTTGAGCATGATCGAGCGCACGATGCCGATGCGCGGCGCGGCCAGCACGGTCTTGCCGCCATTCGTCACCGAAAAAGTCGCCAGCATGCGGGCGTCGTCCCACTGGCCGAGCAGTTCTTTGGCCTGGGCCACGCTGCCATCGAGCAAGGGCAGCAACTCCGCCGCCGCACCGACCGCTGGCGGGTTGCCAAAGTCGGGGACTTCAAACGTATCCAGGTTTAGAAACGAGGCGATGCCGCCGGGGATCGTGGCGACGTGGTAGGCCAATTGACCAAGCGTCATGGCCTTTGGCCCCGGACAATAATCGAGTTTGTCCGTGGGGACGCGCTCCAGCACCCGTTTGGTGGTGGCAGCTTCCTGTTCGAGTTCCGGCAAAATTGAATCAGCGATGCTCATGAGACTTTGCTCCTTTGGATAGCGTTTAAGGTTGATGGTTGGTGGTGAAAATCAGTTGTCGTTGCCCTTGCCCTTTTTGCCCTTCTTGGACGGTTCGGGCGTCGGTTCGGGCGTCGGCGCGCGCACGATTTTGGGCCGCGACTCAACGCGCGTGGGTTCAGGCGGCAAGGGTCTGGGCGTCGGTTCGGGTTTGTTCACGACCGGCGCGGGTGGGGACGCGGGCGCATTGTCGCGCGTTGCGCCACCCGACCGGCCGCCCAGCGGGTCGAGATTGGGTAAGTCGCTTGAGCCGGGCAGCAGGTCGCCTTTGGCGCTCGCCAATTTAGAGCGTTCGTTGGCGTGTTCGCGCGCGCGCGTTAACTGCAACTGGCGCAAATCATCCGGGAGTGGGGGCGCTTTCGGAAACTTTTCTTTCGGCTTGTCCTGCATGAACGGCTTCATGAATTCATTCCAGAACGGCAGCGCCGCCGAAGCGCCCGATTCGCCTTTGCCCAGCGTTTGTTTCGAGTCGCTGTAGCCGATCCACACGCCGGTCGTGTATTTGGCCGTGTAGCCGATAAACCAGGCGTCGCTGAATTCGTTGACCGTCCCGGTCTTGCCCGCGACTTCGTGACCAGCGGCGTTGGCCCCGCGCGCGGTGCCTTCCAGCACCACGCCGCGCATCAGGTCAACCATCTGCGAGGCGACGTATTCGCTCAGCACTTTGTAGGATTTCGGCTTGGCTTCTTCGATGACGTTGCCGTCACGATCCACGACCTTGCGAATCCAGACCGGTTCGACGCGCACGCCCGCGTTGGGGAATACCGAATAGGCCGAAACCATCGGCAGCAGCGGCTCTTCGGTCGCGCCCAGCGCCGAGGGCAGGAAAGGCGCCATCGGATTGGGCAGCCCCATGCGCTTGACCATGTTCACGCCGTTGTTGATGCCGATTTCATCCAGCACGCGCACCGCCGGAATGTTGCGCGAGAGGGCAAAGGCTTTGCGAATCGGCATCGCGCCCATGAATTGATCGTCGTAATTGTGCGGCTGCCAGTTGCCGCGTTTGAAAGGCGCATCGTCCACGACATCATCGGGGCGTAAACCCCATTCGAGCGCGGCGGCATAGATGAAGGGTTTGAAGGCCGACCCGGTTTGGCGATTGGCCTGGGTGGCGTGATTGAACTTGGTCGTCGAGAAATCATAGCCGCCCACCAGCGCCTTGATCTCGCCGGTTTTGGATTCGATAGAGACGAGCGCCGTTTGCACTTCGGGTTCGGGTTCCAGCTTGACCTTGAGCGTCTTCTTGGCTTCGTCTACGGCTTCGACGCGGAATTGCGCGAGGTCGCCGCGTTTGAAAAGTTTGCCGGGCGCTTTGTTGACAGCACCCGTTTCCGCTGCCGAGACCAGCGCCGAAAACGAGCCGAACGAAACCAGCGCCGCGCGCTCATTCACCTCTTTGACCACGCCGGTGAGGATCTCTTCGACTTTGGGCGCGACAGCAGACCAGGTGTAATGCTGATAATTTTCGAGCGTCGTGGCGTCGTCGCGGTCGAGGATGTTTTCGAACTCGATGCTTTTCCAGCCGTGGCGCTTTTGATAATTGCGCGCGCCTTTGCGCACGGCTTCGACGGCTAGTTTTTGGGCTTCGGCATCGAGCGTCGTGTAAACGCTCAAGCCCGCCTTGTAAACATCCATCGCATCCTGTGAATTGCGTTCCAGCACGCGTTGCAATTCCTGCCGGACTTCTTCGATGAAGTAGGCGTAGGGCGATTTGTCGTTCTTGTTGCGGACTTCGTTGGGATTGGTGCCTAGCGGTTTGGCCTTGGCAATATCGGCCTCGGCTTGCGAGACGAAACCGGCTTCGGCCATTGCTTGTAAGACTAGATTGCGCCGGTCTTTGGCGGCCTTGGGGCGCAGGATCGGCGAATACTGCTGCGGCGCTTTGGGCAACGACGCGAGCAACGCGTACTGTTCCAGGCTCAAGTCCTTGAGCGATTTGCTGAAATAATAATTCGCGGCGGCCTCAAACCCATACGCGCCGCCGCCTAGGAAGATTTGATTGCAATAAAGCGAAAAGATCTGTTCTTTGGTGTAAACGCGCTCGATCTGCAAGGCGTAAATGGCTTCTTTGAATTTGCGCACCCACGAACGTTCCTTGCTCAGAAATAATTCGCGCGCTAATTGCTGGGTCAAGGTCGAAGTCCCTTTGGCGCGCGTGCCGCGCGTCAGGCTTTGTACGACCGCACCCGCCAACCGATAGGGATCGAGACCGAAATGATCGAAGAAGCGCGTGTCTTCGATGGCCATAATGGCCTCGCGCATGCGCGCGGGAATTTGCTCATAACTCAGCGGAATGCGACGTTCCAGCGCCAGTTCGCCGATCACTGTCTTGCCGTCATCGGCAAACACTTTGGTGATTTCCGCCGGACGATAGTCGGCCAGCGCGTCCACTTCAGCGGCATAGCTGGTGAAATTGAGTTGATAGGCCACCACCAAACCCGTCAATCCGCCCGCTACCATCGCCAGCACGGCCAGCGCGCCGAGCTTTGAGCGGCGGAAGAATTCTTCCAACCCATCGGTCAATTCGTTCAATTTATCCATAGTGCTTAGCTGTAAACGACCACGCAAACCTGCGCCCGAATTTTTCTCAGGTTCTTGCGCAGAATTTTTTCCGGATTCTTTCGGAGTAGTCTAAAAATAATTGCCCGTCATTGTGGCCTAGATTATACCAGTCGTACCAAGCGCGCGAAAGGCGGCGCTGAGTGCCGGGCGCATGGGCGAGACGTGCCGCCAGGGAATGCTCTGGTGGCAGACAGCGAGAACCGAACTTCACGAAACTAGATGGGAGAGCAAAGCATGAAAAAGAATAAGTCGCGTGTGTGGGTTGGCGTGGTGGTCTGGTTGTGTTTGAGCCTGTGCGTGCAGGCGCAAAACGCCAAAGCCGCTGCCGCCATCCGCAAAGTGCTGGACGAGCAGGTCGCCGCCTGGAACGCGGGCAACCTGGAAGCCTTCATGGTCGGATATTGGAAATCGCCCGACCTCACTTTCGTTTCTGGCGGGCGCAAATTAAATGGCTGGGACGCCACGCTCGAACGCTATCGCAAAACCTATCAGGCCGAAGGCAAAGAGATGGGCAAGCTGGCCTTTCTCGATCTGGATGTGCAGCAACTCGGCCCCGCCGCCGCTTTTGTGCGCGGGCAGTTTCAATTGAAGCTGTCAGACGGCAAGGAACTCAGCGGGCGCTTCACATTGGTCTTTCGCAAATTCAAAGACGGCTGGAAGATCATCCACGATCACACCTCGTCGAATTAAGCGAGACCTGGGAATGCCTGTCTCGCCCAGCACTTCCGCCGCCGTTTTGCGTCCACGCCAAGTCGCCTATAATCCGCCGCGCCCGCACCGCCAGCAGTCGCGCGTGCCGTTCCCGGCAACCGCCGCCATGCGGAGAATTGCCCCATCAAATGAAACAAGGAGTTTGTTGATGCTGACGCAATGGATCACACAGCTATCTGATTTTCTCTTCCGCTTTCTGTTCCGCTTCCGGTTCCGCTACGACATTTTTATCTCGTATGCGCGCCGCGATGGCAGTGAGTACGCAATCAAACTGCGCGATCAATTGCAGCAATTGGATTTCACTTGCTTCCTCGATCTTGATGAACTGCCGCCAGGAAGTGCGCTAACCAGTGACCTCAAACGCAGCCTCAGCCGTAGCGCCACACTTGTGCTGATCGGCACCGAGCGCGCGTTGGTTCATTCGCCTTATGTGCAGCAAGAGGTCGAGTATTTCCTCGGCACGGGACGGCGGGTTGTGCCAATAGATTTTGGCTTGAGAAATGCTATTGGAATTACAAGCGAATTAGCTTTACCTGCACGAGACTTGATTTGTCAGTCCGACCTGACTTGGATTGAGGAAGAAGCGCCGCAAGCTTTGGAGCAAGGTACCCCTTCGCTGAATGTTGCTGACAGCATAGACAAATTGTTCAAATACACGCGCCGTAATTCGCGCGTGCGGTTGCAATGGCTGGCGACAGGTGTGTTCGTGGTGTTGGGCGGCTTGGCCGCTGCTTACTTGATCCAGCAAAGAACAGTCGAGGCAAGAACAGAAGGCCAAAGAGCTAGCCAAGCCACTTCCGAAGCGAAAAAACAACAGCAACTTGCCAATGAAATGACTGATAAAGCAGCCGTGGCGGTGTGTGATGCCTACAACCAGGAAGCCATTGCCGTAGCCAATGCCGAAGAGGCAAAACGCCAGCAGACAAAGGCAAATGAAAATGCGGCAGAAGCGCGCAAAAACGCCGAGGAGGCAAAAAAGAATGCTAAAACTGCAACATCACAGGCATTGGCTTCATATGCAATCGCACAACGGGATATTGATCCCGATCGGAGCCTTGCCCTGAACAACGAGGCCTTGAAACAGACTCAAACCCTAACGGCCGAAGACAACTTGCGCGGCTTTTTGGTGGGGAATCCAATGCGGACAGTAATGGCCGAAGACAGCCTGCGTGGTTTTTTGGTGGGGAATCCGCTGCGAGCAGTGTTCAGAAATCCCGCGAAGACGGATGAGAAAAAAGCTGATAGCCCGGTTGATCAATACCTTGATTTGAGTGCTTCCGTATGGCGTGCGGCTTGGAGCGCGGCCTACAGTCCGGACGGGCGCTTCATCGTCACCGCGAGTGGGGATAAAACGGCGCGCGTCTGGAACGCCGCGAGCGGGCAGGAGGTGGCCGAACTCAAAGGCCACACGGATTCGGTCACTAGCCCGGCCTACAGTCCGGACGGGCGCTTCATCGTCACCGCCAGTGACGACGGCACAGCGCGGGTCTGGAACGCAGCGAGTGGGCAGATGGTGGCCGAACTCAAAGGCCACACACATTCGGTCACTAGCGCGGCCTACAGCCCGGACGGGTGCTTCATCGTGACCGCGAGTTTTGATAAAACCGCGCGCGTCTGGAACGCGGCGAGTGGGCAGGTGGTGGCCGAACTCAAAGGTCACGCGGCTTACGTTAGAAGCGCGGCTTACAGTCCGGACGGGCGCTTCATTGTCACCGCCAGTGACGATAAAACGGCGCGCGTCTGGAACGCGGCGAGTGGGCAGGTGG